>CAMWSW010000180.1 GCA_947176975.1 uncultured Clostridia bacterium
GGCGTCTTGAAAGTTCTCGAGCATACAATACGCCCGCACGTAAGTTTGATGACAAAACAGTCTTATATCGCGCTTGAGCTTGCAAAGTTTTATTGTTGATAGAAGTTCGATAGCGCTTTCGGGCTGATTTTCCGCCAAATAATACCTAGCGGCAGAATCCTTGACGAAAGCCTCGTAATTCTTGTCTTCAACGGAAAAGACCAATTCGCCGTTCTGATAATACTCCGCAATACCCGCATTGTAGACTACCTGTCCCTTGTCGGTGTATTTGTCGTCCTGCAACGCAACGAGCAATTCGTCGCAATCCACGTCGTCGAAAAAGCTCATCGGCGGTCGTCCGCGATATATATCGTCAATCAACTTGACAAGACGGGCAAACGTCTCGATATCTCTATCGGCTACGCAAATTTTCTTTATCAGCGCAACTGCGTCGTTGATAAACTTATTCTCAAGTAAAAATCCCTTTGCAAGCGTCATAGCAAGTCGGTAATCTCCTATGCGGTAGTAAAAATGCGCTAGGTACATCTTGCGCAAATCGAGTTCTGACTTATCCTCGATTTTGTGCAAATCAACGAGAATACGCCTTGCGATACTCTCGTCTATTCCCTGACGCCATAACTTGCCGTCCGTATATTCCATTACCGTGGTGGGAAATTTTATCATTTAAACATCCTCTGCACGTCGTCTTTGGTAAAAACGTACTTTGTATTGCAGAACTCGCACCCCACTTGTATTTGTCCTTGACTCTCGATGATTTCAAGAGCCTCTTTCTTACCGAGCGTGAGCAACATCTCCTCGATTCTGTGACGGGAACAACTGCATTTATACTCCTCGTATATATCGGGCAAATGCGAAATCTCAAAGTGTCCGAAATAAAATTCCATTATCTCTTCCACGCTCTTTTCGCTCAAAAGCGAAGCTACGTCTGTGAAATTGGAGACAATATCTTGCAAAATAAATATCTCTTCTTCCGAGCAGTTGGGCATTGGCTGAACGACAATTCCACCCGCCTTAACGCATTCGCCGCCTTGCATTTTTACACCGAGGGCTACTGCCGACGGAAGCTGTTCCGACGTGGTGAAGTAATAGGCAAAATCTTCGTCGATATTGCCGTTGACGATTTGCGAAAGTCCGTTGTAAGGCTCTTTGAGTCCAAAGTCCTTGATGACGTTGAGCGACCCGTTCTTGCCGACGACGTCGGATACGCTTGCCTGCCGTCCCTCGCAAGCCTTGGGGTTTTGAATATAGCCTCTCACCTTTGCTCCGAAGTCTCCGCAAATAACCATCTTACCGCCCTCGCCGTCGCCGTCGATAATAAGCGTCAACTTATTGCCGACGCCCTTAAAGCCCGCGCTCATAAACGCAGCCACCGTCAACGCCTTACCCATAGCCACTGCAACAGGCTTGGAAAATCCATGAATTTTAATTGCCTCCTTCACCGTCGAAGTGGTATCCAAAATGCTTACAATGGCTTTTCCGCCAAACAAAATTGCTCTTTTTATCATAAGTCCCTCTAAAATTAAGTAATAAATAATAGCGTGTTGTGAAGAATTATCTTTGTCTTTAGTATATATGAATTGAGATTTCTCGTCTACGATCGAAATGACAATTTAATTACAAATTATTATTTTTCCGCAATGAAAATAAGTCTCTTAGACTTTGCTTTTGGCTTGCCGTAATTCTCGCCGTCAAAAACCTCGACGCGCCAATTCTTGAGACAGGACTTGATAAAGTCAACGCTGTGAATATACTGTCTGTGACTTTCCTCTATCCTTTTGTAGGTGTCACCCTCAATTTTCTCAAAGAAGTCTATATCCATATCCACGAATCCGTCGCCTAGCGCATTGGACCATATATAAGTCACGTCGTCGTAATCCTCGCAAAAGAGATTGTCGCCGAGTATATCTTCAAGCTTGTATTGCGAAGACACGTCAAATATAAACTTTCCGCCTGCTTTGAGAGAGTCGTACACTCTGTCGAAGAACTTTTGCAAATCCTTGCCGTCGATATAATTGATTCCGTCGCATACGCAAGTGATAAAGTCAACGGGATGATTAAGCTCAAGCTGAGTCATATCGAGATTTATCCACTTGACGTCAAGCGCGCGCTTCTTTGCTTTTTGAGTGGCAACGTTGAGCATTTCTCCGCTCAAATCGACGCCCATCATCTTCTTGCCGTCTTTTGCAAGACGAATCGTCATCTCACCCGACCCGCAAGCCAAATCGACGCCCTCTCCGACAAGTTTGTCTTTTATAAACTCAAAATAACCGTCGTAGTCAAAGTCGCCCATAAGGGTATCGTAGTACTTTGCCAATATGCTGTAAGCGCCCATAGCTACCCGATTATCTCTTTTTCTTTTTGCCTTGGAAATTATTCTTTTGCGCTTGCTTTTTCTTTTCCTTGTTGCGCTGTTTTGCCAATTTCTCTTGCTCTTTTAGTATTGCCTTTTGCTCTTCTTCATACATATACAAGATGAAATTATCCGTAGTGTATTGAGAAAATGCAAGATTAAACATTGCAAATGCGGAAAAACCTATCATTACCATTACGACAAGTATGAACATTCCCGCTACGTTGATAAAACTCAACGCCATTACGCCCGAGAAGAATACCGTAACGATTATCGCAGGCAAAATCATTATCATCGTGAGACAGCAGGTATTGACGATATACTCTTTCATATTGTACTTATACGTAACGTACATGCCCTGTCCAACCATCATATATAAAGCGCTCAAGAACGCCAATATGCCGATGAATATCATAAGTACCCACCAACCTGCATTGGCGCTTCCGTTCAAAGCAGTCTCTTTGAGCACCGTAATGAGCGAACAAGCAAAGCCCGTAGCCAATGCGCCAAGCCATGCAAATGAAATCATAAACTTGTACCAATGCGCCTTGATGCCTCTCAAAAAGTGCTTGACCAACTTGACTTTTGCTCCCCAAAGCATATTACGGCAACAATAATATAATCCCGATGCAAACAAGCCTACGAGCAGACACGTCGGGAATATAGACAACCCATACCCCATAAGTCTTATGTCGTAGATACGCTCTATCGCAAGCAAAGTGTCGTCCGTAATGCCAAAGCCTACGCCTATGCCTGTGCTGAAATTCAAGCCCGCAACAGCCGCAGCCTCTTGGGATCTCATGACGAAATACGTCGCAATAAGCGGCGCGCACGCAACTACCATAAGCAAGTTGAGCAATACCAACTTCGTCAAATTTGCGCTGATTGCAGCTATCGCCTGACGTATACGCCCCTTGTAATTAGTGACTCTGCCCTCGGGTGATAAGTCTCTTTTCAAAATGAGTTTTTTTGCCAAATTGTTTACTGCGCTCATACTCTCTCCGTAATTTTTTTGATTATTTAACTC
>CAMWSW010000181.1 GCA_947176975.1 uncultured Clostridia bacterium
GCATTTATCTCGCTAATCTCGTCAAGAGAGTCGCCGTCATCATTCATATAGTTGATTACCAAAGCGTTTATTTCGTCTTTCCCTATGAGTTCCAACGAATGCGCATTGCCATCATATATAAATTCTTTTGTTTCCGTTCCTTCTGCCGACAGCCACTTACCTTGCTCAAAATCATACGTAGCTACAACGACGTTGCCATTCTTATCGGTATGCGAATATTGCCAAACCAACGACGACGTATCGAAATCCGCCTTGACAATTTCAAATTCAAAGGTATTGTCTTCTATATAGTTATGCTCTTCAAGTCCAAACGTCAAAGATGCTTCAACCCTGTAACTTCCCACTTTGGTCGGCGCGCTTGTCAATTCTTGATTAGAGTCTTTTTCAAAATACTTCAATTCCACGTGGGACAATGTAACTCCGCCTTGGCTTTCGGCAATCGTTACGTTAGCTTCATACGGACTGCCCTTATACGGCACTTGCATATCGGCTATGTCAACAATCAACCGCACGGGGTATCTGTTTTGACCGATAACAAACATATACTCATAATTGGCAAGTGTGTAATTGTTTGCATAACTCTCCGTAAGCGTAGCAACGGCTTTATAAGTATTCTCCTTGTTGACGTCGATATCTGCGAGATTGATTTCGTTGTCCTCATCATCGTAATACTTGTACGTAACCATAGTATCAAGGTTGAGTCCTGCGGAATTAGACAGCGTAGGCAATTTGTATATACCGCTGCCCAAATCTTCTCCCGGCTTCCAATTACAAGTCAAGGTAGCTTTGACTATTTCCCAATCAATACTGAATGGGAATGCCCCGTCGTCATAGATATAAGTTCCGCTATCAATTATGGTAGGTATATAATAATTATCAACGTCAGCCACGTTGAAACTTACGACAGTAGTATAATTGCCAACGGGTATTTGTCCGTTTCCGCTATACGTCGCAGTCAATCCTCTTGGCAAAGCTCCGCTTAAGGTTACGCTTTGCGGACTCGTCTTATAAGGCAACGGCTCGCTATATTCCCAACTCAAATCATTTAAATCATATGCGGCTTTATTGATACGGTAGGTCAATGAGAAAATTGCGTTATACTCTTGATACGACGAATCGTAATTGACTATATACACTTTCACGTTGTACAAACGTCCGCCGTTTACATTGGTTGCGCTTATATCGCCATCCAATCCGTTGATTCCCCTTTGCGAATCTATCCGCACGCCAAGCGATTGCAAATTGCTCGTATCTACGTCGAATCTGTACGCCGAGTCTGCGTACGTCAATTCCAATATCTGCGTGGGGTCTTCCACCAACGTACCGTTGTATCTCCACCTCAAATAACTTTCATTAAAACTAATATCGTTGCCGAGTATAGTAAATGGAATAGAGGTCGGCGCAAGTTTGTAATTGGCGTTGTCCGCTCTGTCTCCGTTCAATTCTATATTAAACGTATAATTGCCGATTGGTATATTCGTCGGCATTGTCACAACGTGTCGTTTGCCGTTGACTTGCTTATACCCCTCGCCGTTGATATTATCGTATTCTCGATTATTGGAGTCCTTATAGAATACTCTCAACTCTATGACGTCGTCTCCAATACTTTCATCTAATACCGTTACGTTTACGCTATCTCCGGCAAGCCAAAGCCAATCGCTTGTTGCGCTACACGTAGTGGTAAGATTCAACGTCGCTTGGGTAATATTAACGTCAAACGTATACGGATTGGTGCCTGCGTTGCTATTAGCCCATTTTGTTGCGCTTCCGTGATCTTTTAGCGACACAGTGACGGTATAAGTACCCACGTTCTTTGCCGTCAACTTGCCGTCGAGATAAGTCATATCTGACGGCGGAGTTATCTCCACGTCGTCTGATATATTGGACAAGGAAAACTCTTGCAGACTTCCCGTATACACGACGCTGCGTTGCCCCGATACGTCAGGCATTGCCACGTCCCTTTTGTCGACGGTAAATGCCACACTGTAATCGTCGTCTAACTCATAATTACAATTGTTGAGCATCTTTGCCGTAGCCTTATACGCTCCCACTGCATTTGGATACACATCGGAATTATAATTCTTGCCGTCTGTACTTGAGTATGTAAAACCTACGTTGGGCGCTCGTCCATTTTCTGCAGTATCTCCTCCGTATACCGCTCCCGACTTAAACTGCCACACGGGTTGATTATTAGTATTTAATCCTATGTCAAGACCGATTTTCTTTTTATCTATAACAAAATTAAAATACCTTGAATACTCGTCCTCTCCTTCTCCTATCTCTCCGCTGAATTTATTTTCATCGTTTCTCACTTCCGGCTTTATCGTGGCTTTTACTCTTTTGGTGCCGACGTTGACCATATCTTCATTCTCGGAATAATCCAAATCCATAATACTTGCGTCATACCAAGTCTTTTGCGTATTAGCTATATCTGCCAATGACAACGGTTGCCCCGTATACTGCGTGTTGACGTCTGTGGGTTTTGGGACTGCCAAAAGTTTTGGAACTATAGTTGAACTGACTGATACCGTAGCTTTCATTTTTGAAGGATACCCCGTCGCGCTTGCAATAAATCCATAATACCCGTAATATTGTCTATACGTTACGTCTTGTTCCTCTTTATTCGTATAAGTTACTGTCCAACTGTAAGTATTGCTTACTTCCGCGCTATAACTTGTCGTAGAAATTCTTTCGCTCACCCAATATGGATTCTCAGTGTCGTTTCCCGATGTGTTAAATTCCAACTCGGTACCTGCGTTATATAAACTTTCGGCGCATTTATATTGACCATTACTCAATTTTTGATCGCCCGAAATACTGTAATTGTATAGTTTTGCAATAGCCGACGCATTGCCATTGGATGCGATTTTTCTAATTGCGTAAGTAATTCGATACGTAACTTTGTATTCTGTAAGCGCCGGCACTACCAAAGTCGTGTAAAAATCAAAATATGCGTTCTTGCTATTCTTGTTGCTAACTGTAGTTTCCAAATTAAGCGAAGTCGTTCCATCTCCCGTCATAGACGCTTTTAATGACGACGAATCCTCAATAGTCGTAAATTGCGAATATTTTCTCGTGGTGGCGTTGGAACTTACGTGAGAATAATATTTCCTTTCTCCGCTATAAATCTTTGGCGAATTGGTTCTTATCGTTGCCAAAAGTTCGACGTTCTCTGCCGTATTATTCTCATAATTCTCAACTGTTGGAAAATCATTGAATGCCACGATAGACAATATAAATATTGCTATCAAAACCACGCAAGTTCTAAATATATATTTTTTACATTTATTTATTTTTTTCATAGTTTATCCTTGGCGTATACTTCTTATCGATAGACGTCTTTATCTATTCCAAAAAAGGTATAC
>CAMWSW010000182.1 GCA_947176975.1 uncultured Clostridia bacterium
ACACGGCTATCGTTGTAATTTCTGTTGGTTTCTTCATTGTAGCCAGCAAAGTGTTTTGGACATGCGACCTTTCCGTTGTCCTGTATGCCGTCAACGAATGCGCACGCCATTGCGCCCGAAAGTAGCGCATCTTCGGAAAAATATTCAAAGTTGCGTCCGCAAAGAGGATTACGGTGTATGTTCATACCCGCGCCCAAAAGTACGTCAGAACCGTAATGCGCCATTTCTTCACCTATTTTCTCATACGTCTTTCTAATCAAATTGACATCCCACGTTGAAGCAAGCGCAGTTCCGCACGGCAATAACGCCGTGTATTTTGCTATTCTAATTCCCGACGGTCCGTCCGTCGTGATTATCGCAGGTATTTTCTTCTCCGCAAGCGATGGAATAATTCCGCCGTACGCGCCCGCGTTGCCCGCAACACCTTGACTTGCATTCATGCCACCCGCGCCTCTAGTCAACGCCTCGAGCTCTTTGTCCGTAAGCTGTGATATGAAAGTATCCATATCTACCTTGCCGTTTTTCAAATCGTCAAAGGTATATCCTTGATTTCCCTTATATCCAACTGTATTGGGCAATGCGTCCAAAATACGAGTCTTCAAATCGACTTTTCCGAGCGGGACTTTCTCCGTATCAAGCGCAATACCGCCATCTTTTTCTATAGCTTTGAATCTGTCGAAAGAATTTTGTACGCTGCATATTTCTTGCAAGCTCTTGAGTACGACGTCTTCGTCAAGTTGCATTTGCCCCGCCAAGAGTTCTGCTCTGACGCTGTTGCCTACAAAAAATTTATAATCTCCGCTCTCAAGTACGTAGCAATTGACGTTGCCCGTCGCGCCCGTATCGTCAAAACTTGCAAATGCGTAAGTATTGCAAGTTATCTCCAAGACTTGGCTTTGATTGGGTTGCAACTCATCCGTCTTCTGGAAACCGACGAGAACTCTTGCAGGTTTGCCCAACTTGCCTTGCGGACAACTGACGTACAACTGCGCCACTTCTCTGCCTGCAACTTTGCCGATATTCTTGACTTCAACGCGACAAATGATTTTGTCGTCTTCTACTTCAAAGCTATTGAGAGAAATTTCAAATTGAGTATATGACAATCCGTATCCAAACGGATAAAGTACTTTGTCTTTTGCAAACGTCTCAAAATAGCGATAGCCTACGAATATATCTTCGCGATATTCATTGTATTCTTTATTGCCGAAACAACTCGACGACGGATAGTCCTCAAAATGTCTTGCAATCGTGTCGGGTAGTTTTCCGCTTGGGTTGACGTCTCCGCTCAATACGTCGACGAGAGAGTGTCCGCTCTCCATACCGCCTTGCCAAGCAAACAGTATTGCAGACAGCTTGTCGCCGTACTCTTCCGTCCAAGCCATATCCATTAAGTTGCCGCAATCCATTATTACAATCGTCTTCTTGAATGCGCCCGTCACCAAATCGAGCATATTGCGCTCTTCATCAGTGAGATAATAACTGCCCTTTTCCAAGGTATTTTCTCTATCTTCGCCTGCCGCTCTGCCTATCACGACGATTGCTACGTCGCTTTGCTTCGCGCTTTCTTCGACTATGGGATTTGTCAAAGGCATTTCGGGATAATTCATTGGCCAGTGCCCCCACCATCCGTCAAACGGCAAATTCTCTTTTTGAGAGCACCACTGTGAGTATATGTCTGCCAACTGCGTATCAATAGAAAACTTACCTTGCCGCTCTGCCTCTTGCAACGCCTGCATAAAACTTACCTTATACGGAGGTTTTACGTCTCCGCCGCTACCGTATCCAACGTAAAAATAATCCACCTGACATCTGCCGAATACCGCAACTTTATCACTGCTCTTGAGCGGTAATACACCGTCGTTTTTGAGAAGCACGCTTCCGTCTGCACTTGATTGCCTAATGAGTTCCGGCAACCCCGGCGTGACGTATCTCTCGCCCACAGGTACGTTGCTGTCTTGGCTCAACGACGCGCCGTTGAACTTGTCAACTATCTTTTGAACTCTTGAAATAAGCTTCTCTAAAAAACTTGCCATAATTTGCCCCTAAAATATAATCATGTATCCATTATAACTTAAACAAGCAATATTTTCAATGCTTTTGTCCATTTTCTTCAAACAGTTGACAACTCCGTCTTTAGCGTGTATAATGACAATGCTTGATATGCAAGCAATCAAAATTCAATATGGGCAATTAACTCAGAGGGAGAGTGTCTTCTTGACGTGGAGAAAGTCATAGGTTCGAATCCTATATTGCCCACCAGTAAAGCCCTAAAACGAACCACGTTTTAGGGCTTTGTAATTATAATGAATTATGTGAATACTAAATTATTTATTCTAACTATCGTAATCATACGCAATCTTGTTTAGTTTTTCGCCTCTTAAATTTTTTATAAAGCCGTCCTCGACTTTGCAAAACCAGCGTATATCTTGATTTGGCAAATTCCTTAATAAGTATTCGTCCGTGCAATCGCTCTCTTCCACAACTTCCATATCTTTAACGTGAATAAAACACAAAATATCGTCTTTAATAAATTCCCAAGTTTCTTCTGTCCACGGCGTTGGATCTGTAAATATAACTTGGAAACTTCTAAATTCTATTTCCGCGTCAATGATAGTCCCCACCATATCCTTATATACTCCGTACTTTTCATATTCGGGGTTAGATACCATTATTTTTACCTTATCAAATAATTTCATTTTGCTTTTCCTCCTAGAAAAGTGTTGCATTTTAATTTGCCGTTGGAGAAAACCATCCAAGCTGATTTAGCTGTATATATTTTACCAAAATTTTCTCCTCTACCTTCTATATTTACAATTACGTTTATAGCAACACCATATTTTGTAATATCTCGGATTACATATTGTCCCAAACAATAACTTTCGACAACTTTCTTTTTCAAATATTCTAAAAACTCATTATCATTCTCATAACCTAATGAACGAATCCAAGGTGTTTTATCTCTAAATAGCCAATCATCTTTACCTTCCGGACATATAAGTTGAATATCTTTTTCAGTTGGAGTAGGAATACTTATCTCTTGGCAATGACAATTATAGTGATAAAGCCCTATTTTATTCTGACTGTCATTTAAGATTTGTTCAAGAGAATATTCCATAGGCTCCGGCTTTTTGTTTTTTTCATTCGCAAACCAACATTGATTTACAGCGATGCACTTTACGCAATGCTTTTGCGTTGCAGGACCTTGTATTCCATTTTTATAATCAAAATCGTCAATAACTACCTCATTTAAATTATCAACTATCTGTATCCAATCATTAGACCAATTTACTAACATTATACACCTCTAAATAGTTATTTCAACTAAATTTTATAACATAAAAATAAATCGGCAATAGTT
>CAMWSW010000183.1 GCA_947176975.1 uncultured Clostridia bacterium
AGTTAATATTGCGTTAACATATAGTTAACAAAGTCTTAACAATACGCAAGTACAGCAAAAAAATGTATATTTGTCAAAGAAATTTTAAAGGGAGATTATTATGGACAAGACGAAGAAGGACAGGAGATTCAAGCGTACCCAACAGCAGTTGTTGTTGGCGTTAAAGGAATTGATAAATACCAAGAGTATAATCAATATTTCCGTGAGGGAACTTGCGGAGCTTGCCGACGTCAACAGAGCGACTTTTTATCTTCATTACAGAGACCCGTACGATATGCTCGAGCAACTGGGCAATGAGTTTATCGACAATATGAAGACCATTCTCATCAAGGACAACGAGAGCTTCAATCCCGCCAAGAGTTTTGTCAATCTTTATAAATTCGTCAAAGAGAATTACGACATTGCTTACATTCTCTTTTCACCCAATTGCGACAGCGGTTTTGGAAGGCATTTGGAGAGGTCACTCGAAAAGTTTTGTTTTGACAGTTGGATAGTGCGCGCAAAAGACGACGATTCTCGCAATTGCGATTATTACAGCGTTTACCTCGTCGCAGGTATTAAAGCGCTGCTAGAGAAGTGGATATTCGACGGCTTCGTCGAAACTCCCGAAGAAATGGCAAAGTTGTCTCAATATTTCATGATGTACGGCGGAAAGCAATTCTGGGAATAGGTCTTGCTAGATTTGATTTTTCGATAGACCATCGGACGGCTCAACGCCTTGAGCTTTTAATTCAAGCAATCTGGCATAGGCGCGTTCGTATTGAGCTATGCTCACCACTTGAATACTTTGATCTTTTGTAATCAAGGTCAGTTTGCCGGTGTTTCCAAATTCTTTTTCTGCTTTGACGGCTTGCAATTCGCAGATTTTAATAATATATTTATTATTTCCTATAATCAGAGTGTCATTATTGAGAGTGATAAGGTTAAAGCCGAAGGATAGTGTCAGCTGTTTTGACAGGCTTGAAGCGCCAACGCCCATAAGCGCAAGAGGCAAAGAGAGTAGCCAAGCAGCATGAATGTCAGTGTCCCCGACAAAAAACAAACCGTATATTCCAAGCGGTAGCGTAATTATGCCAATAATAAACATAGTAAAATACACAAAAAACGCTGATTTGGATTTTTTTGCAATTATCTCCATTATTTAACTACCTTTTTATTAAACATTCTGTCTTCGTCTGTGATTTTTCTCAAGACTCTGCAAGGATTGCCCACGGCGATTACTCCCTCGGGGATATCTCTCGTGACGACGCTTCCGCTGCCGATGACGGAATTTTTGCCAATAGTGACGCCGCCGTTGACGATTACGCCGCTTGCAAGCCACACGCCGTCGCAAATAGTGATAGGCTTGGCGTACTCAAGGTCGTATACGCCGTCGGGGTATTGTTGAATAATTCTCTCATCGGCGACGAGTGGATGGACGGGAGTTGCGATAGTCACGTTGGGACCAAACATAACGTTGTCGCCGATAGTCACGGGCGCAACGTCGAGTATGACGCTGTTGAAATTGGCGTAGAAGTTTTCGCCTATTGAGGTGTTGCAACCGTAATCAAATCTGATTGTCGGCTCAAAATAAAACTCATTTTTATGGCTTTTGAGTACGCTGTGGAGCAGGTCGTATCTCTTTTGCTCTTCGTCCTCGTTGGAGTTGTTGTAATCCACGCACGCTTGACGCACCTTTCTTCTCAATGCCATAAGCTCGGGATCTGTAGGATTATATAGCTGACCTGCCACCATTTTTTCTCTTTCTGTCATAAAACTACCTCATATAAATGTATATAATTATTATATATCAATATTATATCAAGCGCGGAGTAGCAAAGTCAATGATAATTTATCGACTGTAAGTTTACTCAAATTTTACACAAATAGAAGAATTTGTGTATTGACACAGTATTAGTCGATAATTATAATATACAAGGCTATTTTGGCGCAAACGCCATTGGCTATGAGGTGGGAAATGAAAATTGACGTTTTGATTATAGGCGCAGGACCTGCGGGAATATTCACCGCATTGGAGCTTGTCAAGAGAAATGCCGGCAAGAGCATTACCATAGTTGAGAAAGGCGCGTCGATAGAACGCCGTCGCTGTCCCAAGAGCGAGACGGGCAAGTGCGTCAATTGCAAGAATTGCGCAATCACGACGGGATTTTCGGGCGCGGGAGCGTTTTCCGACGGCAAGTTGTCGTTGAGTCCCGACGTAGGGGGAGATTTGCCCGACCTCATAGGCAGAGAGTTGGCGGAAAAGACCATACAGTATACCGACAATATTTATCTCGAATTTGGGGCTGACACGCATATTGAAGGACTTTCCAATCCCGAAAAGGTCAAGGAGATACGCAAGAAGGCAATCAAGGCGGGGCTCAAACTCGTCGACTGTCCTATCAGGCATATGGGTACGGAAAAGGCTCACGACATATACTTTTCGATTGAGAAGTATCTTTTGGACAACGGCGTAGAGATACTTTTTGACACACCTTGCTTGGACCTCATCATCCAAGACAACGTATGCAAAGGCGCAATTATCAAAAAAGGCAAAGAGGAAGTGTCGCTATACGCCGATAAGGTTGTCGTCGCCACGGGCAGAAGGGGCGCGGATTGGCTTGAGAGCGCGTGTAAGGCGCACAACATAGAGCATCAACCGGGTACGGTAGACGTAGGCGTACGCGTTGAGGTGCGCAATGAGATAATGGAAGAAGTCAACGAGACGCTTTACGAATCCAAGCTGATAGGTTATCCCGAGCCATTCAAAAACAAAGTCCGCACGTTTTGCCAAAACCCCGGCGGATACGTCGCGCAGGAGAATTACGACAACGGACTTGCCGTAGTCAACGGACATTCCTATAAGGACAAGAAGTCGGAGAATACCAATCTTGCAATACTTTGTTCGCACAACTTTCGCGAGCCTTTCAATCAACCCATTGAATTTGCAAAGAAAGTGGGCGAGTTGACGAATATGCTTGGCGCGGGCAGAATTATGGTGCAAAGGTACGGCGATATTTTGAGCGGAAAGCGCACTTGGCAAAGAGAGCTTGAAAATTGCAATGTGCGACCCACACTCAAAGACGCAGTCGCAGGGGATATTACATCGGCGTTGCCTTATAGGTCTATGATAAGTATTCTCAACTTCATCAAGCAAATGGACGAAGTTGTGCCCGGCTTTGCAAGCAGCGAAACCTTGCTTTATTCTCCCGAACTTAAATTCTACAGCAACAAAATCAAAATGGATGAGCGCTTCAATACAAGCGTCAAAAATCTCCACTGTCTCGGCGATTCGTCGGGGTGGACTAGGGGGCTTATGATGGCATCCGTTATGGGAGTTTTAATGGCTCGAGAATTGATAACCGAGCGTGTATAGCGC
>CAMWSW010000184.1 GCA_947176975.1 uncultured Clostridia bacterium
GATTACTTGCTGAAAAGTCCGCCCTTCTTCATCTTCTTGAGTTGGGGGTATTGCGAATCGGAAAGGCTGTCTTCAAAAGCTTTGAGGAGTTTGAGCTGTTTGGAACTCAAGCCCTTTGGCGTCTCGATTTTGACTACTACGTACAAATCGCCGTACATATCTTTTTGCAAGACTTTCATACCATAGCCTTTGAGTCTAATCTTCGTACCCGACTGAGTTGATTCGGGAATCTTGCACTTTGCTTCGCCCTTCAACGTGTCGATACCGATTTCGCAACCGCAAGCGGCATCGTAAAAACCTATTGGCAAATCCATATAGAGGTCGCTGCCCACTCTCTTGTATTTTTCGCTTTGCATTACGCCAACCGCGATGACGAGATTACCTTTTGGACCGCCGTTGAAACCGTTGTTTCCCTCGCCTCTCAAAGTCATGGATACGCCGTTGTCCACGCCTGCGGGCACGTTGACCTTGACATTGGCTTCCTTGCGCGCATAACCTGCGCCTTTGCAAGTAGGACATTTCTCGGTGATGACTTTGCCCTTACCTCCGCAGTTGGTACACGGGGTCTGCACGACTTGTTGTCCAAAAAGCGTCTGCTGATTTTTGCGAATAGTACCGGCGCCTTTACAATACGGACATACTCTTATAGACGCTGCGTCCTTTGCGCCCGTGCCTTTACAGGAAGAGCAAGGCTCGTCTCTGTTGAGTCTTATGGTCTTGGTCACGCCATTGTATGCTTCTTCAAAGGTCAAATTGATTTTGACGTGGATATCCTCGCCCTGTCTGGGCTCGTTGGGATTGCGTCTGCCAAAGCCTGCGCCACCCGTGAAGAATGACGAAAGAATATCCTCAAAGCCGCCGAAACCGCCTTCAAAACCGCCTGCGCCGCCAAAGCCTTGCGAACCGTCTTCGGTGCCGTACTTGTCGTAGTTGGCTCTTTTGTCCTTGTCTCCGAGCACTTCGTAAGCGCGGTTGATTTCCTTGAACTTCTCCTCGGCTTCTTTCTTCTCGGCGTCAGTTGCATTTGCGAATCTGTCGGGGTGCAAATTTATGGCAAGTTTGCGATAAGCTTTCTTAATATCTTCGTCGCTTGCCGTCTTGGATACGCCCAATATTTCATATAAGTCTTTCTTTGCCATATATTCCTTTTCGCAACTATGCCACTGACCCCGCAAGGTCGGTGGCATAAGCTAATATAATTGATAATTAGTTGTCGATGATTATGTCGTCGGGATCTACTGCTCCATCGCCGTTAGGATCGGAGTTTCTTGCATCATCTTGAGCCATTTGATAAAGTCTCGTGAAGATAGGAGCATTGGTCTTTGCCATTTCTTCGGTGATGTTTCTGACGGTGTCTGCATCGCTTGCTTCGGCAAGGTCTTTCTTTGCCTTTTCAATAGATTCTTTCAACGCGGTCTTCTCTTCGTCGGTCAACTTGTCTGCGCTCTCTTCCAAAGCCTTTTCGGTAGCGTAAATCATTTGGTCTGCGTCATTCTTTGCGTCAACAAGGTCTTTGCGCTTCTTGTCTTCTTCAGCATACTTCTCAGCTTCTTTGACAGCTGCATCGATTTGATCTTCAGAAAGGTTGGTGGAAGAAGTGATGGTGACGGATTGCTTCTTGCCCGTGCCCTTGTCTACTGCAGTTACGTTGACGATACCGTTGGCGTCGATATCAAAGGTAACTTCGATTTGCGGAATACCTCTCGGTGCCGGTGGAATACCGTCGAGTTGGAATCTTCCGAGTTCTTTATTGTCGTTTGCCATAGATCTCTCACCTTGGAGAACTCTGATGTCAACTGCCGTCTGATTGTTGGCTGCCGTCGAGAATACTTGAGACTTGGAAGTAGGAATCGTGGTGTTACGCTCGATGAGCTTGGTGAATACTCCGCCCATTGTCTCGATACCGAGTGAAAGCGGTGTTACGTCCAAAAGTACCACGTCTTTTACGTCGCCGGAAAGCACGCCGCCTTGAATTGCTGCGCCAAGAGCTACGCACTCGTCTGGGTTGATGCCCTTGAACGGCTCTTTGCCCGTAACTTTACGTACTGCGTCTACTACCGCAGGTATTCTCGTAGAACCGCCTACGAGGATGATCTTTGCAAGATCCTTTGCCTCCAAGTTAGCGTCCGAAAGAGCTTTCTTGAGCGGAACAAGCGTTCTCTCTACGAGGTCTGCCGTCAAAGAATCGAATTTTGCCTTGGTGAGTTCCATATCAACGTGCTTTGGCACTCCGTCTAACATAGTGATGTAAGGAATGTTGATAGTAACTTTCGTCATACCTGAAAGCTCAATCTTTGCCTTTTCTGCGGCTTCCTTGATTCTGTGCATCGTTGCGGCGTCCTTGGTGAGGTCAATGCCCTCTTTTGCCTTGAAGTCGCTGGTGATGTAATCCATGATCTTCTTGTCGAAGTCGTCACCGCCGAGCATATTGTCGCCGCTGGTTGCAAGTACTTCGAATACTCCGCCGTCAATCTCGAGGATTGATACGTCGAACGTACCGCCGCCGAGGTCGTAAATCAAGACTTTTTGTCCCTTGCTGTCGCCCTTATCAAGACCGTAAGCAAGCGCTGCTGCCGTAGGCTCGTTGATAATTCTCAAGACTTCAAGTCCTGCAATCTTACCTGCGTCCTTGGTAGCCTGTCTTTGTGAGTCTGTAAAGTATGCCGGTACGGTGATGACCGCCTGCTTAACTTTCTCGCCGATGTAAGCTTCTGCATCTTGCTTGAGTTTTGTCAAAATCATTGCGCTTATCTCTTGAGGAGTGAACGCTTTGTCGTCAATCTTAACTTTGTAGTCGCTACCCATGTGTCTCTTGATTGAAGAAACAGTTCTGTTAGCGTTGGCAGCTGCCTGTCTCTTAGCCGTCTGACCGACGAGACGCTCTCCGTCTTTCGTAAAGCCTACTACCGACGGCGTAGTTCTTGCGCCTTCGGGATTTGGAATAACTATTGCTTCGCCACCTTCCATGATAGCTACGCAAGAGTTGGTCGTACCGAGGTCGATACCGATAATCTTTGCCATAATACTTTATATCTCCTTAAAAAGTTTTCTATTTATTTTCAAGCCAATGGCTTGAGCTTTTCTAATTTATTATTGCGAAACTACGACTTTTGCGTGTCTCAATATCTTGTCTTCTCTAGCATAGCCCTTCTTGACTATCTCGACAATCTTGCCTGCGTCCTCGGGTGATTCGGCAGGTACGGATAATACCGCTTCATGAATATTGGGATCAAACTCCTCGCCGACTGCGCCCATCTCAACAACGCCTCTCTTGGTGATGACGTCCATAAAGGCATTCTTAACAAGGTCGATACCCTTGCGCTGTTCTTCGTCCTTTTGCGCGTCGA
>CAMWSW010000185.1 GCA_947176975.1 uncultured Clostridia bacterium
ATATCTATCGTGCCACGATATTCGTGTGGTCGCTACGGTGAATATCCCTGCGACTGTCACCTTGGATAAGGTGAAGCGCTTAAACTGACAATTCAAAAAGTCAATTTAATGCTTTGCCTTTCAATATGTGGCAAAGCATTTTTTATACGACCGCGCATAGCGGCGCGCCTTCCGCTTAATCGTCGAGTCGACCTCAGGGTCACGTACGCCAAGTACGCTCACCGCTCGGTCGCTCTAGCTAAAGCGAAAATCACACCACTCTTCGCGGTCGCGACAGAGTTGGATAACAAAATAAAACGAAAATACTTTTATCATTAGGAGATGATATTTATGAAAAAATACAACGTAGCCGTAGTCGGCGCAACCGGTATGGTAGGAAACAAGTTCCTCGAAGTACTCACCGAAAAGAAATTGCCTGTCGAGAATTATTATCTTTTTGCTTCTGCAAAGAGCGCAGGCAAAGTAATTGACTTTATGGGCAAGTCCCACACCGTCATCGAATTGACGGAAGAAAACGTCAAAGCAATCAAAGTGGACATCGCTCTCTTCTCCGCAGGCGGTTCGACGAGCGCAAAATTCGCTCCGGTATTCGCAGAATGCGGAGCTGTCGTAATCGACAACTCAAGCCAATGGAGAATGGATCCCACCGTTCCGCTCGTAGTACCCGAAGTCAATCCTCAAGATATTGATTGGAATCACGGCATTATCGCCAATCCAAACTGCTCTACTATTCAAGCAATGGTGGCTCTCAAGCCGCTTCACGACAAGTACGGCATCAAGAGAATCGTATACAGCACCTACCAAGCAGTAAGCGGCGCAGGCGTAGCAGGATACAACGACCTCCTCGAAGGTCTCAAGGCTTTCGTCAACGGCGAAAAGTATCAGACGAAGAAATTCCCATATCAAATTGCCAACAACTGCTTGCCTCATATCGACGTATTCCTCGACAACGGATATACCAAAGAAGAGGAAAAGATGATGAAAGAGACCAAGAAGATTCTCGGAGATCAATCAATCAAAGTTACCGCTACCACGGTAAGAGTACCGGTACTCAACTCTCACTCCGAATCTATCAACCTTGAGTTCAACAAGCCTTGCACCAAAGCAGGTATCATCGAAGCTCTCAAGGGACAAAAGGGTGTCGTAATCGTAGACGACGTGGCTAACAACAAATATCCAATGCCTATCGACGCTACCGGTCACGACGAAGTATTCGTAGGCCGTATCCGTATCGACGATACCGTAGAAAGCGGTTGCAACCTCTGGGTTGTATCAGATAATATCCGCAAGGGCGCAGCAAGCAACGCAGTGCAAATTGCCGAGTATATGATTGCAAACGGCAAAATATAATATATAGGTAGTAATATGTTTGAAGGTACTTTTACTGCGATAATTACCCCGTTTGGAAAATCGGGAGTGGATTACGACAGTTTTGAAAAACTTATTGAATATCAAATCGAGGGCGGTATCGACGGAATCGTATTTATCGGTACGACGGGCGAACCCGCCACGATGACCTCTGCGGAAAAGAAGACGCTCCGCGACTTTGCTCTCAAGCAAGTGCGCGGTCGCGTACCCGTAATCTTCGGCACAGGCTCGAATTGCACGCAGACGGCTGTGGAAAATTCCATCGTCGCAAAGGACGAGGGCGCGGACGGTATCTTGGTCGTAACGCCCTACTACAATAAGTGTACGCAAGACGGTCTGTACTTGCATTACGAGGCGATTGCCAACAAGTGCGACTTGCCAATGATAATCTACAACGTACCCAGCAGAACGGGAGTCAATATCCTCCCCGAGACGGCAGGCAGATTGGCTCACTCTATCCCATCTATCGTGGGTATCAAAGAGGCGTGCGGAAATCTTGAGCAAATCGCAAAGACGGCGGAAGCAATCAAAGGGACAGGGCTTCAACTCATGAGCGGAGACGACAAGCTTGCAGTGGATATCGCAAGACTTGGCGGAACTACCCTCATATCCGTTGCAAGCAACGCTCTTCCAAAAGAATTTGCCGAGATTATGGCGTACGCCAATGCAAAGAACTTCGACAAGGCAGACTTGCTCTTGAACAAATACGACAAATTCATTGACTTGCTCTTCTGCGAAGTCAACCCGATTCCTATTAAGTACGCTTGTTCTCTCCTCGGACTTTGCCAAAACGAGTTGAGACTTCCCCTCACTCCTATGAGCGAAGGTAAGGCAAAGATGCTTAAAGAAGAAATGCAAAGACTACATATAATTTAAAGGTGTGATATGACAAAGATTTTGATTTGGGGTATCGGCGGTAAGATGGGAAAAAATATTCTCGAATGTCTCCCCTCTTTTGAAAATGCAGTGTGCGTAGGCGGTGTGGATAAATTCGCTGACCCGTCTCAATTTTCTACGCCAGTATTCAAGAGCGGAAAGGATATCAACGTCGACGCCGACGTCATTATTGACTTCTCCCGTCCAGACGCATTGGACGAAATACTCGATTACGCGCTTGCTCACAAGACGGGTATAATGCTTGCTACGACGGGCTATACCGCAGAGCAACAGGCAAAAATCGACGAGGCAAGCAAGAGTATTGCTGTATTCCAATCGAGCAATATGTCACTTGGCGTAAATCTCATGATTGAATTGTGTCGCAAAGCGGCAAACTTCCTCGGCAACAACTTTGAAGTGGAGATAATCGAACAACACCACAATCAAAAGGTCGACGCTCCGTCGGGCACTGCTCTGTCTATCGCAAAGGCTATCAACGAAGAATTCGCGGGTTCAAAAGACTTTATCTACGGAAGACAAGGCAAGAATAGCAAACGCCAAAACAACGAAATCGGTATCCACGCTGTCAGAGGCGGAACTATCGTCGGCAAGCACGACGTGCTCTTCATCGGCAAAGACGAAGTCATCACCATTAAGCACGAAGCGCAATCGAGAATGGTATTCGCCCAAGGCGCAATCCGCGCAGGTCTCTTCCTTGCGACCAAACAACAAGGCAAGTATTCGATGAAAGACCTTGTCGCTGAATTTTTGGATTAAATATAATACGATGATAATATAGAAAGCGTATACGATATGTATACGCTTTTTTAATTTTAATAGTTATTTATTCAGAGATTCTTCGACTCCACTACGCTACGCTCAGAATGACGCGTTCAAGGTATGAGTGCGCTTTAAACGAGTCACCCTGAGCGTAGTCGAAGGGTCTTAAAAGCCTTGGGCGAGCGTGGAGAGTGCTGTTATTTGCCCGTGCAACGGCAACCGAGCGGTGAGCGTACTTGGCGTACGTGACCCCGAGGGAGTCCTAGTTGTTAGGACAAAAAGAGCGGCGCTATACACGCT
>CAMWSW010000186.1 GCA_947176975.1 uncultured Clostridia bacterium
GAAGTATTCCTTGGCGTCCAGAGAACTTATTGCCGACAGCGTAGAGACTATGACCATGGCGCATTGTTTTGACGGTCTCGTGCTCATACCCAACTGCGACTAGATTGTCCCCGGTATGGTTATGGCGGCGGTGAGAATGAATATTCCCGCGGTAGTAGTCAGCGGCGGACCTATGATGGCAGGTACGGTATGCGGTCAAGAGACTTCACTCTCAAAGATGTTTGAGGCTGTCGGCGCAAGAAAAGCCAATATGATTGATGACAAAGAACTCCTTGAGTACGAAGAGAATTGCTGTCCGTCTTGCGGTTCTTGCTCGGGTATGTATACCGCCAATTCGATGAACTGTCTTTGCGAGGCAATAGGTATCGCATTGCCGGGCAACGGCACTATACCCGCAGTAATGAGCGGAAGAATTGCATTGGCAAAACACGCAGGTATGGCAATTATGGACCTCGTCAAGAGAGACGTAAAGGCAAGAGATATCATCAACGAGAAGTCTATCCGCAATGCTTTGGCTTGCGATATGGCGCTTGGTTGTTCAAGCAACAGCGTATTGCACTTGCTTGCTATATCCAACGAAGCAGGATTCCCGCTTGACCTCAAGACCATCAACGAGATAAGCGCGCGTACGCCTAATCTTTGTCACCTTGCTCCCGCAGGACCTACGCATATGCAAGACCTCAATGCGGCAGGCGGTGTTCAAGCAGTACTTGCAGAACTTGCAAAGAAAAAGCTTATTGACACCACGGCAATTACAGCTACGGGTAAGACGGTGGGTGAGAATATCAAGAGCGCAAGCGTAAAAGATTACAATACAATCAAATCTATTGACGCTCCGTATTCGCAGACGGGCGGTATTGCAATTCTTTGGGGCAATATTGCCAAGAATGGTTGCGTAGTCAAGCGTAGCGCAGTTGCTCCCGAAATGCTCGTACACTCTGGACCTGCAAGAGTATTTGATTGTGAAGACGATGCAATCGCGTCGATTTACGGCGGACAAATCAAGCCGGGCGACGTAGTCGTCATAAGATACGAAGGACCAAAGGGCGGACCGGGTATGAGAGAAATGCTCAATCCGACTTCTGCTTTGGCGGGTATGAAACTCGATAAGAGCGTTGCGCTCATCACCGACGGAAGATTCTCGGGCGCATCGAGAGGCGCGTCGATTGGACACGTAGCTCCCGAAGCGGCAGAGGGCGGAGAGATTGCCTTGATAAAGGAAGGCGATATCATCGATATCGATATCCCAAATAATTCCGTCAACGTACGTGTAGACGACAAGCAGTTGCAAGAGAGAAGAAGCAAACTCGTAGCAAAAGAGCCAAATATCAAGACTGGCTGGCTTGCAAGATACGCTCGACTCGTTTCCAGTTCCGATAAGGGCGCAGTACTCAAGTAAAGGAAGGAAAAAATATGTTAACTATTGATAAAGTATATCACGCTCAACAGGTGTTGAAAGAAGCTATACGCGAGACAGATATAATATACGCTCCCAAGATTAAAGCGGGCGCAGAGGTATATCTCAAGACAGAAAATCTTCAAGTTACGGGATCTTTTAAGGTACGCGGAGCGTACTATAAGATTTCTCAACTCAGCGAAGAGGAAAAGAGCAAGGGCGTAATCGCTTGCTCGGCGGGCAACCACGCTCAAGGCGTAGCCTTGGCTGCAAAGAAGAACGGTATCAAGTCGTTGATATGTCTTCCCGACGGCGCGCCCATTTCCAAAGTCAACGCTACGAGAAGTTACGGCGCGGATATATGTCTTGTCAAGGGCGTATATGACGACGCATACAAAGTTGCGCTCAAGCTCAAAGAAGAAAAGGGATACACCTTTATTCATCCATTCAACGACGAGGACGTAATAGCAGGTCAAGGCACGATTGGTCTTGAGATACTCAATCAAGTGGGCGATATTGACGCAATCGTCGTACCCGTAGGCGGCGGCGGACTTATCGCAGGTCTTGCATTTGCCGCAAAGTCGCTCAAGCCGTCAATCAAGATTTACGGCGTACAAGCGACGGGCGCTCCGAGTATGGAGAAGTCTTTTCACGAGCATAAGATTGTCAAACTCGACAGCGTACATACGATTGCAGACGGAATTGCCGTCAAAGAACCCGGCAATCTCACTTACGAGCTCATATCCAAATACGTCGACGATATCGTCACCGTCACCGACGACGAGATATCCGCGGCAATCCTTGCGCTTATCGAACAGCACAAGATGGTAGCCGAAGGCGCGGGCGCAGTATCCGTGGCTGCGACTATGTTTGGCAAGATACCTACCGACGGCAAGAAGATTTGCTGTCTCGTATCGGGCGGTAATATCGACGTAACCATTCTTTCGAGAGTAATCAGAAGAGGACTTGTAATGAGCGGACGTAACTATATCGTTACGCTTGAGCTTGTCGATAAGCCGGGACAGCTTACCGACGTGTCCAAGATTATATCCGACTTAGGGGGCAACGTAATTTCCATTCACCACGAGAGATCCAACGAGGGCAGCGACGTCAACGGATGTTTCTTGCATATCCAAATCGAGACCAAGAATTTCGACCACATTCACAGCATAGAAAGCGAGCTTAGAAAAGCTGGCTTCAAGATAGTATAAGGAGAGTATCATTATGAAAGTAGTCAGCACAACAAATGCGCCGTCCGCAATCGGACCTTATTCGCAGGCAATGATTAGCGGGGGTATGGTATACACTTCTGGACAGATAGCAATCAATCCCGCAAGCGGTAATATCGAGGCAACCACAATAGAAGAGCAGACCCACCAAGTTTGCAAGAATGTCAAAGCAGTCCTTGAGGCAAGCGGTTCTTCACTTGACAAGGTCGTCAAGACGGTATGTTTCTTGGCAGATATGGGCGACTTCGCTACCTTCAACGGCATTTACGCGCAGTATTTCACTTCCAAGCCCGCAAGATCTTGCGTAGCGGTGAAGACTTTGCCAAAGAATGTGCTTGTGGAAATTGACACAATCGCAGAAATTTAACGAGCGTGTATATCAGCGCGCCTTCCGCTTCATCTTCGGGTCTCGGGGTATCGACGTGTACGGCTAGTACACTTGACGATACCGCTCGCCCTTGCTAAAGCGAAAATCACACTAATCTCCACGCTCGCTTGATGTCACCCTGAGCGAAGCGTAGCGGAGTCGAACGGGTCTCTGAATAAAGAAACCAATTTAAAACATAACAAAAATGCACAACGCAAATCAGCGCTGTGCATTTTTTATTCACTAATTTTCTAAAATCTTAAAAATTTTTCAAATTCCAAAAAAAGTATACTTTTACTGACCCAAAAATATTGCAAAATTTTTGCGC
>CAMWSW010000187.1 GCA_947176975.1 uncultured Clostridia bacterium
AATATTGGGATTGTGGAAAGGCACGAATACGGGACGCTTACTTGCCCTTATCTTTTTGTATTTGTCCAAAAGTTCTCTGTCAAGTCCGCCTTCCATACCTTTGAGTTCTTTCATTATGTCGTTGGCTTCGACTGCCTTTTCCTTTTTGAGCTTGCCAAACTCGTCGGAATATCTTCTGTAACCCGCCGAAGATTTTGCTGCCTGCTCGTACTCTTTGCCGTATCTATAGCCTGCGTCGGAAAGTTCCCTGCCCGCTCTTGCAATCTCTCTTTCCATATCTTCAAGACTTTGAGAAAGTTTTTCGAGCTGCTTTGAATAATACTCAAGTTGTTTGTCGTCGCTTTCCGTCATTACCTCTTTGGAAATCTCGTCTATCTGCTTGGTGATTTCTTCGTATTTCGCCTTGTATTTTGATACGGTATCCATATTATTTTTTGCGACGTCGTTCATACTCGTCAACGTGTCAAAAGATTTTTTCGTAGCAGATTGATACGCAATCATCTTCTTTGCACAATCGCTGTTCTTAAGTTCGTTTTCAAGTTTAATCAAGCGCATATCAGTCTCTTGATACTTCAACATTTTCTCTATACTCATTTTTCACTCCTTCCGCCCGTGACAGGCTTCTTATTTTATTGGTTTATACGGATCGATATCCGTCTTGCTGACTTTAATCATATATTCATACTCTTTAAGCCAATTTTTGAAAATTTCCACGCACGCAATCTCACTCGTGTAGTGTCCTACGTCGATTATACTTACGCCGAAATCTCTTGCCATAAGCGCAATGGATAGCTTACTCTCTCCGCCTATGATACAGTCAATGCCATTATCTTTGGCGTACATGACGAGTTCTTCGTCTCTTGCTCCCGCGCCCGTGCACAACGCGACTTTCTCTATTACTTTACCGTCGTCGCCGACGTATTTGACGCACTTATCGCCGAGGACCTGTCCAACTTGCTTTGCAAGGTCTTTGAGTGCCGTCGGCTGAATATTTCCCTGTCTTGCGCAACCGTCGATTACGCTCACGTCGCGCATACCCAACTTGTCTGCAACAACGTCGTTAAGTCCGCCTTTGCAACAGTCGAGATTTGTGTGGCAGGAATACAAATTCAAGCCGTATTCTCTTGCCTTTGACACAAGGCTTTGCATATACCCGTCGGGCTCTTCGCCGAATACGCAAGGGTGATGCGTGATAAGCAAATTTGCTCCCGACTGCAAACACTCTTCAATAGTGGAATAAGTCACGTTTTGCGCAAGCAAAATGCCCTTGACTTCATCTTGAATATTGCCCGCGTTAAGTCCCGCGCTGTCAAAGTCCAACGCAAGCGCAAGCGGCGCTTTGTTCTCTATAATCTCAATTATATCTTCGACCTTGGGCATATCTTCTCACATCTCCTCGGCTATATCAAGCATTTCTCTATATAACTTTGCTTGGTCGCTGTCCGCGCTCTGCCGCGCTAACGTGTCGTACTTTTGTCTCAAAATTTGCAGATACTCGTCGAAATCTCCGCCCTTTGCGTTTTTGCCCAAAAGCAGTTGACGTCTGTCAAGCGAGCAATCTTTGCCGCTGTCTATCTCTGCGACTATCACGTCGTAAAACTTTCTGCCGTCTTTGACTATGTAATCCTTGGCGATATATATGCCTTTGCCGCTCAAAAACTCCCTTAATTCAATTGAATTTCTGTGCGGTGACAGCACGAGTTTTTTTACGCCTTGCGGTATATGCGAAAGTATACTCATTATCTCATTTCCGCCCATACCTGCAATGACGACGCAGTCTACTTCGCCGTCGTCTATTACTTGCAAGCCGTCGCCGGCTCGGAAGTCAATATCCTTGACTTTGCATTTCTCCGCCAAGTCGATTGCCTTTTGCAAAGACTTGGGCGATATGTCGCAAGCAATGACTTTCTTAACTCTGCCCTGTAAAAGAGCCGCTATTGAAACTTTGCCGTGGTCGCACCCAACGTCTGCAAGGCTCTTGCCCTCGACTTCTTGGACGACTGCCGTCAATCTTTTGCCAAGTCCGAGATTCATTATACTTTGCCGATATAATCTTTGAGCTTTTTGGTGCGATTGGGATGACGCAATTTTCTCAAAGCCTTCGCCTCGATCTGACGAATACGCTCTCTCGTTACGTTGAATTCTCTTCCCACTTCTTCAAGCGTCTTTGGACGGGAATCGTCAAGTCCGTATCTCTTGCGGATTACTTCGTTTTCTCTGGGAGTAAGCGTACTCAATACTTCAAGCAAATGCTCCTTGAGCATTCTCGTCTCGGCTTTTTCAGCAGGCGACGCAGAAGCGTTGTCCTCAATGAAGTCGCCAAGATGACTGTCTTCTTCTTCGCCGATAGGTTTCTCAAGCGACACAGGGTCTTGAGCAATCTTTTGAATCTCTATTACTTTCTCTTCCGTCAAGCCCATCTTCTCGGCGATTTCCGCAGTTGTGGGTTCTCTGCCCAAAGTCTGCAAGAGCTGACGCGATACTCTTCCCGTCTTGTTGATAGTCTCTACCATATGCACGGGTATTCTTATCGTCCTTGCCTGATCGGCAATTGCTCTCGTGATAGATTGCTTAATCCACCAAGTAGCGTACGTGGAAAACTTAAATCCCTTGGTATAGTCGAACTTCTCAACGGCTTTCATAAGACCGAGATTGCCCTCTTGAATAAGGTCGAGGAATTGCATACCTCTGCCGACGTATCTCTTTGCGATTGATACAACGAGTCTCAAGTTGGCTTCGCTCAATCTATTCTTAGCCTCGACGTCTCCCTCGCTCATACGTCTTGCAAGTTCGATTTCCTCGTCGGGTCTGAGCAAAGGCACTTGGCCTATATCTTTGAGGTACATCTTGACGGAGTCGTCCGTCGCAGCCTCGATATTGTCAAATACGATATCCTTGACGACCTCTTCGTTGTCCTCTTGAATTTCCACGCCCTCTTGCTTGAGAATTTCAAATACGAGTGAAGTCTCGTCAGGTTGAAGCGCATGCTTGTCCGAAAACTTTTCGACCTCCGCCATCTTCATAGTCTTGCCCTTGTAAGCAATGGCTAATTTCTTTGCTTCGCCCTTGATTTTTTCTTCTCTTTGAAGTTTTTTCTCGTCAAGTTCTGTCGTGATTTTTTCTTCTTCCATTTCACCACCTCCGTAGTATCTTTTGCTATTTTTTGTTGTTGCTTTGGGCGAGTTGACTCATCATAATGAGTTTTGCCTCTTCGTCTTTTTCGCTGTCGATAGCTTTCGTCAACTCTCTTTTCCTCTTCTTCTCGCCCTCTTTTATTATTCTCGCCACGCAATCGTCAAAATACTTCAA
>CAMWSW010000188.1 GCA_947176975.1 uncultured Clostridia bacterium
ATTTGTATCTATATGAGTTTCTAAGTATAATCACATCCGACATTCGGCGCCGTGTAAAATTGCGACGCTTATCTTTGAGTCGAACTCTCCTTCTTTGCCACCAACGGAGAAATTCTGAAAGAATACTCGAGTTCTTCATTAGACGTATGCTTGAATTCCGCTCTTGCGTCGGGTCCACAACTGTTGCTGCCCACTCCTCTGACGAATCCGTCCAAGCGAATTATATTCTTTTCTTGCGGAGCAAGCTCAAATGCGTGTTTTGCATTTTCGATATCTTTATCTAAGTAACGGCTTGCATTGAGGTTGAAGCTCATTGCGTCGCCTGTGAACATAAATCCTTCGCCCTTGGAATTTGTGATCTTTGCCCATCTCACTCCGCTGCGGTTGCCGTTGTCTTGCGGTTTGATATACGGAGTATACATCTCGTCGACTTTCATTGAATAGATACCCAAAGTTGCGTGTTCCTTCATATCGGAATAAGACTCTTCTTTGCCCATACCGTAGTACGTAACTCTGTCATATTGCAAAGGCAACTCCATATCAAGTCCGAATTTGGGTACATCATACGCCTTGCGTTTTTGCAAATAAGCGTAGACATCTATCTCGCCGTTGCAATACACGATATAATCTATAAATGCGACAAATCTCAATTTGCCTGCGCCGACCATATTTTCCTGCGTGCTTATCTTTATGCTGTTGCCGTCCTTTTCGTACTCGCAGCTCACTAAAGTAGTCTTGATATCGTCAAATCCAAGTTTCTTCCAATCTTTGACGAGATACATATAGTTGTCGATAGGCGCTCTGTAGATATTTGGCGTAAGTACTTTTGCGGTATCGTTAGCAAACAAATATTCCTTGCCGCCGATTTGATAACTCAAAAGCTTACCCTTCGACGTATCGAAAACGATTTTTGCCGTCTGCGTAGCAATCTTGAGTTTGCCGTTTTCTTCCACGCCGATTATATCGCCCGCGTCGGGTCTTGAACAGGTCTTGATAAATCTCGAAAGCACGATTTGCTCTTTTGCCACAAATTTGCCGTTGCGCTTGTCAAAGTAGCTGAAAGAGATTACGCACTCTTTTGCCGTGTCGATTGCGGGGTGCTTGATATGCGCTTCGCCGTCGCACATCGGCGGTATATCCATATCGAGCTTGCCTTCGCTGACGACGTCGCCGTTGACGAGATATTGCCACTTGATATTGAGATATGAAGTGGATAAGAATCTGTTCATATTCTTTAGCAAATACTTGTTTGAAGATATGTAGAACGCTTTGACCGGTCTGTAGCAAGCTTGCATATTCAACGCGCTCACTGAAGGCTTTCTGTCGGGAGTAACCAAACCGTCTACGCAGAAGTTGCCATCGTGTCCGTATTCTCCGTTGTCTCCGCCGTATAGATAACCCTTGTCGGTCTTGACGGCGTGATCTGCCCATTCCCAAATACAGCCGCCCAGCGCGCCGGGGTATGAATAGAATCTGTCCACGTATACGTCAAGCGAACCAGGACCGACGCCCATAGCGTGCGCGTATTCGCATTGGAAGTAAGGCGCTCTATAGAATTTCTTAGGAGCTTTGCCTGCGACGTACTTATCGTAAAACTCCGTAGACGCGTACATTTGCGATATGACGTCGTAATTGAATCTGCGCGTACGGCTTACGCCCTCGTAATGTATCGGCGTATCGTCAAGCTTCTTGAGCTTATCGTAACAGTAATCTTGGTTTTTCCAACCGCCGGACTCGTTGCCGAGCGACCACATGATTATACTTGCGTTGTTTTTATCGCGCATATACATTCTGTATACTCTATCCCAAAAATGATGCTTCCATCTCTTGTTATTTGATATACGATTGGGCAAACGTATAGCCTTGGTGCCGTAGCAACCGTGAGTCTCGATGTCCGCTTCGTCTATCATATAAAGACCTTCGTAATTGGCAATCTTGAGCAAGATTGGGTCAGGCGGATAGTGCGACGTACGCACTGCGTTGACGTTGAGTTCTTTCATAAGAAGCACGTCTTTCATAAGCTCGTCGACCGTCATCACGTAGCCGTTGCTCTCGTGAGTATCATGGTGATTTACGCCCTTGATTTTGATTGGCTTGTCGTTGAGATAGAATACGTTGTCATTGATTTCGATATGGCGAAGACCAATTTCCTGTCTTATGCACTGGGTGCACTCGTCGCCTTTTTTGAGTTGGATATACAGCGTATAAAGGACTGGAATTTCCGCGCTCCAAAGCTGCGGATCGTCAATTATAAATTCCGCATTGTCGCCGCTCTTGGTATCGAGGAGTTTGTCCTCAAAATACAAATCGCATACCACTTCTTCGCCGTCCGCCTTGACGCTTTCGACGTCGACGTTAAGCTTAAATTTAATGCCCTTGACGTTGCTCGTCTTGCAATTGTAATCCCATATATAAGAATTGGAATATGAAGTGATATACACGTCTCTGAAAATACCGTTGTTTCTGAACATATCTTGGCATTCGAGATACGTGCCGTTGCACCATTTATATACCAATACGACCAACTCGTTGTCGTCGCCGTCATCGTTGAGGTAGCCTGTAATATTAAATTCGTGGGTATTGTGACTGCCCTCTGCATAACCTACGTAAAAGCCGTTGACATAAAGTTGCAAGCAAGAGCTTACGCCCAAAAATGATATAATATTCTTTGCAGTCTTCTTCAATGAAAATTTCTTGCGATATACGCCAACGCTGTTGAATACTTCGACTTTGCTCTCGCCGTTTTGCGTCGCAAAATTCTTTCCGTAATATCCCTTATCCGCAGGTACGAACGGTATCGTATTGATATCAAACATATATCTCGTATTGATATAGAACGGCTTCTCGTATCCTTGGAATTGCCAACATCCCGGCACCTTGATTGTGTCGAACTTCATTTCCTCGGTATCTATCTCCAACGGCATATCGCTAATCTTGCTGTAAAAAGCAAAATCCCAATCTCCGTTCAAAATCTGAAGCATATCCGAAGAATATCTCTCGTCAAGATACGTAGTGCTCTTGCAAGACTCCAAGTCTTTGAATGGCACAAAGTACGCTCTTGGCTTGAGAGTGTTGTCCTCAAAACAATAAAAATCATTAAAATTTCCGTTGGCTAAAGTATATTTCATACTGTATTCCTTTATGGGGTTTTATTTATATTCCTAAATTGCCAAATGGGATTCAAAATTAAAACGCCATTAGACAACCTATATTATATCATTATAATATAATTAAAGCAATATCAAAATGATAATTTGATTGTGAAAATTGAATTTTCCTCCAAAATTTGGTAATTTCTATAAT
>CAMWSW010000189.1 GCA_947176975.1 uncultured Clostridia bacterium
CCATAAAGGAGTAAGCCTTATTTTTATTTATATTATGAAAAGAAACTTGTATTATAAGGAGTTTGGTATGAAAGACGATTACGTATCTGCGTCAGACGCTTTGGAAAAGCTAGAAGCAGGGAATTTGAGTTATCTTAACTTGGAGATAGGTAGCGGAGATATATCGCGCGAAAAGCGTATACAGACAAGTAAGGAAGGTCAGAAGCCGTACGCCGTAATTATTACTTGCAGCGATTCAAGAGTAATTCCCGAAAGTATATTTTCCGCGGGTATAGGAGAGTTGTTTGTCGTGCGCGTTGCGGGCAACGTAATTGACAATTATCAATTGGGCAGTATAGAATATGCAATAGAGCATCTCGGTTGCCGTCTCGTCGTAGTCCTTGGACACACGCAATGCGGCGCGGTAAGCGCGGCTACGCATAAGAATAAAGGGTATATCAGTTATATTACCGATGAGATAAAGCAAGCTATTGGAGAGGAGACAGACCCAATCAAGGCGTGTATTCTCAATATCGAGCGCAGCGTCGCAAAAATTCAAAAGTCGCTTGATACTGTAGACGGCTTGCAAATCATAGGCGCGCTTTATCATACCGACAGCGGAGTTGTGGATTTTGAGATAAACTAATAATTGATACAATATAAAAATGCCACCCAATTTTGGGTGGCATTTTCTTTATTTGTTTAGCTTATTCTTCATCGGGCTTTTCGTCTGTGACTGTATTTTCAGCCTCGACAGTTGCGTCCGCTGTCATTTCATCGTTTTCCATTTCCTCGACTTGAGCGGCTTCCTCAATGCTTGCGGTTTCTACCACTGCGCTCTCGTCTGCTACGACAATTTCGGGAAGGCGAGTGCCGTCTTGGTTGTAGTAATTAGGATTGTACATAAGTCTTCCTTTATCGGGATCGCCTTTACCGCGCTTAATACTGATTGCGCGCTTGAGTCTTTCGTCGAAGGAGAGAATTGCAGGGAGCAACGTAAATACGAATACGTAGCTCATCGTCGTACCTATTGCAAGCAATCTGGTGATTTGACCGACAATCATATTGGTGGTGATAAGGTGAACCAATGCGCAGACGCCGATTAGTATCAATGCCGAGGTCGTTACGCCCGGAGCGGCTCTGTTGATTGCATTCTTGATTGATTGAACGGATTTGACTCCCGACTTCTTTTCTTCGAGATATTTCGTCGTAAGCATAATAGCGTAGTCGACGGTTGCGCCAAGTTCTATTGCTGTGACGATTAGGTACGCGACAAAGTTTATCGTGTGACCGGGGTTCATCAAAGAAGTGAAGTATACGAGCGACAGGTTGATCCAAATACCCGACTCGATTACAAGCATCAATATTATTGACAGCTTGAAGTTTTTGAAAGTGAAGAGCAGTATCAACAAGACTATTGCCGCCGACAGCAAGGTGACGAGCAAGAAGTCGTTTGGCGTAACTTCCGCAAGTTCATAAGAGCCTTGAGCAAGACCCGTCAAGTAAATCTGATAACTTGTCGAATTGTTCATCAAGTCGTCTTTAAATTGATTGATAGGCTCCAATGCCAGTTGATATTCTTGATAATTGGTATTCTTTTGCGCAATAAAGTTTGCTACGTTCTTTTGAGCTTCAACGGCTTTGAGATACGGTTCGTTTGCATTGTTATGATCGTAATTCTCAAAGGTCTCCATAGCGGCGTATTTGATTTCTTTCAGCGCATTATATGAATATTGAGTCTCTATTCTATTAGTTACCACGCCTTCGCTGTTTGTATTGTTGAGCGTAATAGTATAGAGCATATACGCTTGTTTGGTGCTGTCTGTACGATTGGCAATAAAGTTGTCGTACAGCATGCTGTATATTGCGTTCTTCAAACTGCTTTGCTCTATGCTTTCAAAGTCATCTTTAGAAAGAATAGTCGACAAAGAGAAGACTTCGATTACGTTGGCGGTATCTTCCGACAACTTCAATTTGAGGCTGCCGTCTTCTTGGTATTGCAAATTGCCGTTTGCGTCAAGTTCGGGTTCATAACCGATTTTCTTGACTTTTTCGACGAATTCAATATGTTTGTCGAGGCTTTCCGGGCCTTCGTAAGGCACGAGTACGATTGCTTGATTGTTTATAGAGCTTGCCATTTGCTCGGGCAAGTTGGGATTGGGGTTATCCACCGAAGTTGCCACGTAGCTCAACGGAACTTGAAGCTGGAAGTAAGCGCAGGGCAGAGCCAAACCGAGCACGAGTACGACTACGATAGCAGCAACTGCAGGATGAGTGATGCCCTTTGATACGAACTTGAGTTTTGGAGCGAATATCCATTTGTGCTTTGTCTTTTTGATACCTTTGCTCAAAATAAGGATGAGAATAGGTTGCAAGAATACCGTAGAGAGCAAGGAGAGTATTACGCCCTTTGCAAGTACGAATCCGAGGTCGTAACCTATTCCGTATTCCATAAAGAAGAGAGATAGGAAGCCGCCTACCGTAGTAAGCATACTTGCGGAGATTGCCGCAATAGTCTTTGGCAGAGCTGCAATAAGCGCGTCTTTTGGCTGCGGGTGCAACTTCAACTCTTCATAGTACGTGTGCATCAAGAAAATGGAGTAGTCCATTGCAATTGCAAGCTGCAATATCGTTGCGCAAGATGAAGTGATTGAAGAAATCTTGCCGATAGGGTTACCCGCGATAATATTCGTACCCATATTAAGAAGTATGGATATACCAAGCGTAGCGAGGAATATCAACGGCTCTAAATAGCTTTGAGTGGTGAGGAGCAAAATCACCAAACATACTGCTACGGCTACGATGACGAATTTTGGCATATCGCCAAGCGACGATTTCAAAATATTACGAGCGTTTTGCGCGTTGCCGCCGATGTAGTACCAATCCTTTAAGTTTTTCGGTCCTACGCCGTCTTGAGCGTCAATGTGCTTTTGGATATATCCGTTTTCGTCTTGAAGAATAGCGTCAATTGCGTCCAAAGCGTCTATCGTCTCTTGATCGCCGCCCGCAGTCTTGAAATACAAAGATATGATATAAGTATTGACGTATTCAGTCTTTGTTTCTTCTTTACCGTCTATTACGGTGGTATAGGTGTATTGAGTCGTCTTTACGAATTTTTCTCTGACGTTGGCAAGAGCTTGTTCAGAGTCGAAAGCGTTTCCCGCCATACTCAACTTATTGAAAGTTCCTATCCACACGGGATCTTTTGCAAGATATTTGTTGATTGCCGGAGTGGACGTAAACTCACGAATAATTCTCTCAACTTCTTTTTCCGTCACGTAAGAGATTGCAAGGTTACAGTC
>CAMWSW010000190.1 GCA_947176975.1 uncultured Clostridia bacterium
CTGGCCATATGGCTTACCTTTATGCAAATTGGCGTGTCCTTAATGACTTCGATTCTAGGCAAAAAACTCAACAGAAGCTTCAAGCAGTACGTCGGCAACGTGATGAGCAACTATATCGCGACGGCGCGCGTCAGACCTCATCATCTAGAGTCGGGCAAGAGAAAAGCCACGGTCGGCGACAAATTGGGTAGAGCAAAGGACAGATTTTTGCGTACGATTGAGACCTTGACGTTGACAAACGACGAGGCTATGCGCAGAGCGGCGGAAATGGACGATTACGTAGTGGATACCAAAGATATCACCGAAAGATTTGAGAATGATTACGTGCCCAGCGAAGTAGATGCGATACCCGAAGAAGAGCAAAAGAAGAAGCCAAAGAGAACAAAACTCAACGTCAAGAAAGACAAGCGCATTTTGACGAAAAAGGAAAAGCCGAGCGTTACTCAAAAAAAAGTCAGGGTTGGCAAGTTGGGTAAATCGCAAGAGCAAGCGGCTCAATTCGAAGATATTGTCAATGAGGAGCAAGTCGCAAGCGACGTGACGCAAGACGATGAGATAAATTAACAAGGAGAATTATGAGCCAACTACATAAGAGCGGAGAAGATTATTTAGAGGCGATATTGTTTATCGAAGAGCAAAAAGGCAGAGTGAAATCCGTTGATATCGCCAAGGCTCTGGGCGTATCCAAGCCAAGCGTCAACAAGGCTTTGACAATCCTTCAGGAAATGGGATACGTAAGTAAACCCAGTTACGGTGAAGTTACTATCACCGAAGAAGGCAGAAAAAGGGCGAAGACCGTCGCTGTCAAACACGTGGCGTTGACAAGACTTCTCACCGACGTGTTGGGAGTAAGCGAAGATACGGCAGAAAAGGACGCCTGCAAGATAGAACACGATATCAGCGAAGAGACGACTCAGAAGCTTGTAGCTTATCTTGAAAAGTTAAAATAAGAAATTAAATCTGTTTGACAATATTTTTTATTATCAATATAATATTACCAATCACACATATTGGGAGGTTTGGTATGGACGAAATGCCTATCACCGCTGCCGAGGAAGAGCAGAAGACACCCCAAGTGGAAGAAGTAGTTTCAACACCCCCACAAAGCCAAAACGACAAGAATCAAAATAAGTTTTGGACATTTACCAAAAAGCTTTCAAAGAGATGGTTTATTGACGCCTTTACGGGCATGGCGCAGGGACTTTTCGTCACCTTGATAGCCGGCACGATTTTTACCACGCTCGGTCAGTACGTTTTTACAGAGAACAATGCAGTCGGTCGCTTGCTTGTCATAGCGGGCAAAGTTGCTTCGCTTCTTATGGGCGCAGGCATAGGCGCGGGCATTGCTCACAGACTCAAAATGCCGCCCCTCGTCATATTCAGCGCAATAGTTGCGGGATTTATAGGAGCGTGGGCGGACACCTTTATTACGGCAGGGTGGGACGCAAATGCGGTAAGCGCTTTGGCGACAAAGATTTTTGCAGGCAACGCCACCCGTCCCGGAAATCCCATAGGCGCGTACGTCACGGCGTTGATGGCGTGCGAGATAAGCGGACTAGTCGCGGGTAAGACAAAACTCGACATCATCGTAGTGCCGTTCGTTTCGCTTATCGTCACAATCGTTGGCGCGTTCGTATCATGGCCGTTTATTTGGCTCGTCAATATGCTTGGCAAGGGTATCGCCGTTGCGACGAGCATTACGCCTTTCTTTATGGGTATAATAGTAGCCGTAATAATGGGTATTCTTTTGACTCTCCCAACGTCAAGCGCGGCAATTTGGGTAGCCATAGCTGCGCCTGTTATGGCGTCGGGTACGGCGGAAGAGATTGCGGCAATATACATTGCAGGCGGAGCGGCGACGGTAGGTTGCGCTTGTCAAATGGTCGGTTTTGCCGTAATGAGTTTTAAGGAAAACGGTTGGGGCGGACTTATTTCGCAGGGTGTAGGCACGTCAATGTTGCAGATACCCAACGTAATGAAGAATCCGCGCATAATGTTGCCGCCGATAATCGCCAGCGCGATTTGCGGACCGCTTTCTACTTGCGCGTTCAAGCTTATGTGCGGAGCGTCTGGCGGAGGTATGGGCACTTGCGGATTCGTAGGTATTATAGAGATAATCACGGCGTACAAGTCGCAGGGCGGTAATCTCGGACTTGTAATATCCGGTATTATACTGCTTATGATAGTCTTACCGGCAGTATTGAGTTGGGCGTTTTGTTTGCTTTTCAGGAAAATTGGCTGGATTAAAGACGGAGATATGAAGCTCCCAGAATAATGACCGACTGTGTATATAACTCAAAATCTTTTGTGTAAAAGATTTTGAGTTATTTTCTTTTTGGTATATAATTATATACGTAATGAATTTCAAAAATTTGCGGAGGCAATTATGCAAGTAGTATCAAGAAGCGAAATTGACAAGAAATATAAATGGAGATTAGAGGATATAATACCGTCCGACGAGGCTTGGGAAGAACTCTTGAAAGACACATCTCATCGAGCAAAGGAGATAAGCAAATTCCAAGGCAAGCTTGGCGAAAAGTCCACTATATTGCAATGTTTACGCTTTGACGACGAGTTGAGCATAGACCTTGAGAAGTTGTACGTATACGCCAAGATGCGCAAAGACGAAGATTGCTCGGTCGACAAATACGTTGGCATGGTAGACAGAATAAAAAATCTTCTCGTAGATATTTCCGAAAAATCCGCGTACATTATGCCCGAGTTGTCGGCAAACAGCGCGGAGTTCTTGCAAAAACTTTCCGCTGACAAAGACTTTGCAGAATATTCTTATAATTTGGAACTTATCGCCAAAAACAAAGAGCATACGCTTTCTACGCCCGAAGAAGTTTTGCTTGCCAAGACGGGACTATTCAGCGGATTATTCCAAGAAGCCTTTGGTATGTTTGACAATCTCGATATCAAGTTCAAGACTTTCACTACGGAAAACGGTGAAAAGGTAGAGCTTTCTCACGGACTTTACGGCGCGCTTATGCAGTCGCCCGTTCGTAGCGACAGAAGTAAAGCTTTTGACAGTATGTTTTCCGCCTACAAAGATATGATCAACACGATTGCGACTTTGTATATCGGCAACGTGAAAAAGAACGTCTTTTATTCTCAAGTACGCAAGTACGAAAACTGTCTTGACAGAGCGACGAAGGGCGAAGACGTGTCTATCGACGTGTATTACAGACTTTTGGAGTGTGTCAACGATAATATACCTCTTTTGCACAGATACTTGCGTTATCGCAGACACGCGCTTGGTTATCGTCAGTTGCATAT
>CAMWSW010000191.1 GCA_947176975.1 uncultured Clostridia bacterium
ATGGTAGACGGTAGATTCAAAATTGAACTTCTCGATCCTCAACTTTACTGGAAGGGTTCTTCCAATCAAAGAGTAATAGACGTGCCCGCCACCCTTAAAACAGGCGAAGTGGTGTTGCACGCATAACAACTAAATCGTCAACAAAAGAAATACGATATATACAAATGACAAAACGGAAGCAAATTGCTTCCGTTTGTTTTGATTAAGTTATTCTTGCGCAGTCGATTTGTCGCAGTCGCAATTATCATCGTGATTTTGTGAAATATGCCCAACTATATTTTGCTTATCCATTATTTGCTCAAAAGTATTATGAAATTGGGCAAGCATATCTTCGTCATCAACTCTCACAGAGCTACCGTCGTTGAAATAAAGATTCTTTACTCTGTCTCTCGTCAGTTTTATAGAACTGCCGTCGGCAAATATGCACTCGTAATAATACGTTCCGCCTGTGGTAATTCCGTCATACTTTTTAGCTTTTTTGAAAACCGCGTCGCGTTGAAGAGACGACCAAGCCGTAGAAATAGCGTTTATCGCTTCGTCACCCTCTTGACTATCGCCTTTCTTTACACCGTAAATAGTACCGTGAAGATTTATATACATTGGCGAACTGCTGATACGTACTTCAACGATATTATCTACCGAAAAATCATAGTCTTTTAGCGGTTGGCTTTTTTGCCAACTACCTACGCACGCCGTGGCAATCAACGCCATAGAAAGAGTCAATATCAGCGCTGTAAAAACAAAAATTTTCCTTTTCATAATTCTACCTCTTACAATAAGTGTATCATAACGAAGAGGAAAATTCAATACATATTATAAACAGCCTAAAAATTACTTCTTTGTTGTAGAACCAAACCCGCCGTCGCGCTTTGCGCTGACTTCGTCGTCGACAGTAATACCGTATTCGATAAATATACCTTGAATAAAGCCGTCGCCTTGGTTGACAACTACCGTCTTATTCTCATTTGTGGCATTTGTAAGTTTGCAGAAGATATGTCCCTCGTTGGAAGAGTGGAAATAATCGCTGTCAATAATGCCGACGGTATTGTTGAGTTGCAATCTGAACTTAAAGCCCAGACCGCTTCTGGGATAGCACTTGAGTACCCAATTTTCCTCAATCTCCACGCGAATACCCGTAGGTATCTTGACTGTCTGATTGGGAGCAAGTTCTATCTTGACGGGAGCAAAAAAGTCGTAACCTGCTGAGCCCGTAGTAGCTCTCTTTGGCAACTTGATGCCGTCGTATATTGCCTTTATATCGTCTTCATCTCCAAACGTATCAATCCAATCTTTGCTGAATTGCTCAAACGAAACTTTGTGAAACTTTGCTATTCTTTGCATATTTTTTTCTCCTATAAACTGTATTATTCTCTTTTGTAATTACTCTCCCATTAGAGACTCGAGTTAAGTGACGCGGAAAAGATTGCGTCAGCGATACGAACTTAATGAGAGGCTCGTCTATTAGAACGTCGCGAGTTCTTGTTCGGGCTTGATAGTCTTCTCTATTGATATAGCCTCGAATACGGGACCGACGCCGTCGTATACTTCGTGTTTTCTAAATTTGACTTTTGCTGTTATCTTTACCCAATCACGCTTTTTGAGCGCTAATACTTGCTTGTATTCGCATACGAAAGCCCCGTAGAATATATCGGCTTCGCAACACGTCATGATGTGTCTTCCAAGCACAATAGTATTCTTTGGCAAGGTGTCGTCTACTGCGACAATGCCCTTAAAGGAAAGTATTTTGCCGTCGTATTTATTGCCTTCTTCGCAGATGTCTCTATAGAACTCGGCGTAGTCCTCGTCCTTTATCTCGACGACGTTTGCGTTGAGGTCAAAAGGCAACGGATCGGGTATATTGTCTGGTTCCACGTGTCCGTCGGCGTACTCGTATAGTATCTCGATCTTTCTACCTGCCGTCCTTACAATCTTATGAAACTCGGCTTTGTCCTTTTTGTCGTCAAAGCGATTGAATATCACTGCTTCACTGCTTTGCATTTTGTCAAAGGTGAGTTGACGCATATTGGCGTTGAAATTGAGGAAAGTATTGGAATCGGCAATCATAAGTATTTGCGCCATTGCCCAATTAGAAGGTATTACGTCAAAGAACTTGCTGACTTCCCACATACCGTTGTACTCGACTATTACGCGCTGAATTCCGTGCTTGTTTACGATCACTTCAAGCACTTCGTCGTTGATATCGTCTATGTCTTCGACGTATTCGATATGCACGTTGGGAGACGCAAAATACTTGGGCTGATATTCTTCTTCACCCTCTTCAAAGACGAGGAGCAAAGTCTTTTCGCCCTCGTTGAATCTGTCGTCGGTCATCATTTCTTGGATAAACTTCGTCTTACCGCTCTCCAAAAAACCTGTGAACAAATATACCGGTATTTCCTTTCTTTCCATATATTACGCTTTTACTCCAAACAACTGAGCAAGTTTTTGCTCGTTTATCTTACTGCCGATTACGCATATTCTGCCGATTACTTCTCCGCCGCCGTATCTTACGTCGACTTCTTCGGGAACGTAGTCAAAGTGAATCCACCTGCTATCTACCCCGCCGACAATGCCCTTTGCTCTCAAAATTATTCCGTATTCTCCGCTGTCAAGGTTTTGCAAAATATCTTTGATTTGCTCTTGAGTATACTTGCAAGCAGTCTCTACTCCCCAACTCGTGAATACTTCGTCGGCGTCGTGTCCATGGTGGTGATGATGTCCGCAACTGCATTCTTCTCCATGCTCGTGGTGATGTTCATGCTCATGTTCATGGTCGTGATGGTGACCGCAACCGCACTCCTCGTCGTGCTCGTGGTGGTGATGATGACCGCCGCATACTGGACATACTTCCTCTTCTTCGAGTTTTTTCAATTCGCTGGCAAGCGTGGAAGTATTGGTCATTGCCTCAAAGATTTTTTCTCCGCCAATCTCTTCCCAAGGAGTAGTAACTATTACAGCCTCACTGTTGAGAGACTTGACCGTATCAAGACAGTAATCAAGCTTGTCCTCGGATATATCAGTCGTGTGCGAAAGCACTACGCACTTTGCCTGCTCTATTTGGTTCTTGTAAAACTCGCCGAAGTTCTTCATATACATTTTGCACTTCTTTGCGTCTACGACTGCCGTCAGTGAAGATATCTCGCTATTTGGAAGCTCAGCCGACAACACGGCTTGCAAAACGTCGCTCAACTTGCCTACGCCCGACGGCTCGATAACAATTCTGTCGGGAGCGTATTCCGTATATACCTTGTTG
>CAMWSW010000192.1 GCA_947176975.1 uncultured Clostridia bacterium
TTGCGTAAGCGATTTTTGCGATAAGCAGGATAGACGTTGTCGTCGTAGCAGAGTTACGTCGGCAATGGCTAGACGAACTTAGCGCGTAAATCGATAGCAAGATTACCACGCGAACTTGAGTAGAGACTCTTAAAGGAGCAAATATGGCAGATTTGACTATGGATAAACTCGTTGCGCTTTGCAAAGGCAGAGGTTTTATCTTTGCAGGCAGTGAGATTTACGGCGGTTTGGCAAACACTTGGGACTACGGTCCTTTGGGCGTAGAACTCAAAAACAACGTCAAGAGAGCTTGGTGGAAGAAGTTCGTGCAGGAGAATACTCTCAACACAGGTCTTGACAGCGCAATTCTTATGAATCCCAACGTTTGGGTTGCTTCGGGTCACGTAGGAGGTTTTTCCGACCCGCTTATGGATTGCAAGAGCTGCAAGACGAGACACAGAGCCGACAATCTCATCGAGGACTATATCTCACGCAAGAAACTCAACTTGAGCATTGCAGGCTGGTCCAACGAGAAAATGGAAAAGTATATCGCCGACAATAAAATCCCCTGTCCAAGCTGCGGAAACTGCAACTTCACGGGCGTAAGACAATTCAATCTTATGTTCAAGACTTTCCAAGGCGTAACTGAAGATACGACGAATACGGTATATCTCCGTCCCGAGACGGCGCAAGGTATCTTCGTCAACTTCCTCAACGTACAACGCACGTCCCGTATGAAAGTGCCTTTCGGTATCGGTCAGATAGGAAAATCTTTCCGTAATGAAATCACTCCCGGCAACTTTATCTTCCGTGTGAGAGAATTTGAGCAAATGGAACTTGAATTCTTCTGCAAGCCGGGCAGTGACCTCGAATGGTTTGCATATTGGAAAGAATTCTGCAAGAATTGGCTTTTGGGACTTGGTATCAAAGAAGATAGATTAAAACTCCGCGACCACGATCCCGAAGAGTTGTCGCACTACTCCAACGCAACGACGGACTTTGAATTCAAATTCCCATTCGGTTGGGGCGAACTTTGGGGTATCGCAGACAGAACGGATTTTGACCTCAACGCTCACGCAAAAGTAAGCGGCAAGAATCTCGAATACACCGACCCTGTAACAAACGAAAAGTACGTGCCTTACGTAATCGAGCCGTCGCTCGGCGTGGAAAGAATGGTGCTTGCGCTTCTGTGCAACGCATACGAAGAGCAAGAACTCGAAGGCGGAGACAGCCGTGTCGTAATGCACTTCCACCCCGCTATCGCTCCTTACAAAGTAGCCGTATTGCCGCTCCAAAAGAAAGCTCTCGGCGAAAAGAGCGAAGAACTGTATAGACAGCTCTCCAAGAAATTCTCCGCTACCTACGACGAAACAGCTTCTATCGGCAAGAGATATCGCCGTCAAGACGAAATCGGTACTCCGTATTGCGTGACAGTCGACTTCGACACCTTGGAAGACAACTGCGTAACGGTAAGAGAAAGAGACAGCATGGAACAAGAGCGTGTGGCTATCGACAAGCTTGAAGAATATCTTGCAAAGAGAATGGAATATTAGGAGAATGAAATTCTGTCTGCGACGGAAAGAAATTTTGCTAAAACAAAATGAAATTATTTTGCAAATAATGAAATAAAAAAGAACGTATCAAACGATACGCTCTTTTTTGTTAAGGATAAAATAAATTAAATACAGGCAATATTTCACTCTGACAGAGTCAGAATTTCATTAGCCCTTAGTCGAATAGTTAGGAGCTTCCTTCGTAATACTTATATCATGCGGATGGCTCTCAATCAAAGCCGCGTTGGATATCTTGACGAATTGCGCTTTCTTGCGGAGCGTGTCGATATTAGGCATACCGCAATAACCCATACCCGAACGGAGACCGCCCATAAGCTGGAAGATAACGTCGGCAAGTTGACCTCTGTAAGGCACTCTGCCCTCGACGCCTTCGGGAACGAGCTTTTTAGCGTTGGTCTGGAAGTATCTGTCTTTGCTACCTGCCGCCATTGCAGCGAGTGAGCCCATACCTCTGTATACTTTATAAGATCTGCCTTGGAAGATTTCGATTTCACCGGGAGTCTCCTCAGTACCTGCAAAGAGGCTGCCGAGCATTACCGCGCTTGCGCCTGCGCCAAGAGCCTTGACGATGTCGCCCGAATACTTGATACCGCCGTCGGCGATAATTCTCTTGCCCATCTTGTCGGCTTGCTCTGCGCAGTCCATGACTGCCGTCACTTGAGGCACGCCGATACCTGCAATGATTCTCGTGGTACAAATCGAGCCCGGTCCGATACCTACTTTGACTACGTCTGCGCCGCTGTCGATGAGCGCCTTGGTAGCTTCTGCGGTAGCCACGTTGCCGGCAACGATAGGAAGGTCTCCAAACTTTGCCTTTACCTTTGCTACGCAGTCAAGCACTCCCTTGGAATGTCCGTGAGCCGTGTCGATTGTGATCACGTCGACCTTGCTCTCAACAAGTGCCGATACTCTGTCCATTATGTCCGCCGTTACGCCGACTGCCGCGCCAGCCAAAAGTCTGCCGCTTGAATCCTTTGCGCTGTTGGGGTATTTGATAGCTTTTTCTATATCCTTAATTGTGATAAGTCCTTTGAGATTACCTTTTTTGTCAATGAGAGGCAACTTCTCTATTCTGCGCTCTGCCAAAATCTTTTGAGCTTGCTCAAGCGTAGTGCCTACGGGAGCGGTGACAAGATTGTCTTTGGTCATGCAATCGCCAATAAGTTTGGTCATATCCGTCTCAAATCTCAAGTCTCTGTTGGTAATGATACCTACCAATCTGCCGTCGACTGTGACAGGCACGCCGCTTATCTTAAATCTGCGCATAAGATTGTTGGCGTCCTCCAAAGTATTTTGAGGTCCTAAAGAAAACGGATTTGTGATTACGCCGTTTTCGCTTCTCTTGACTTTGTCGACTTGTTCGGCTTGTTGTTCGATACTCATATTCTTGTGAATCATACCGATACCGCCCTCACGCGCCATAGCAATAGCCAACTCGCACTCGGTAACGGTATCCATTGATGCGCTAAGCAATGGAATATTGAGAGTAATCTTGTCACAGAGTTTTGTAGATAAATCTACTTGATACGGCAATACCTCGGAATACTGAGGAATAAGCAACACGTCGTCAAACGTCAATCCTTCTTTTGCAATCTTGCACATTTGAAAAATCTACTTAAAATTTTTATCATTTAAAAACAAAATATAAAGGTA
>CAMWSW010000193.1 GCA_947176975.1 uncultured Clostridia bacterium
GAAAACTAATTTTAAGAATTTTTACAATATATACAATTTTGATTATAGAAAATCTACTATTATTGAATTCATAAGTTGAAGATATTCATATTTGATTGATATGCTTGTTTTTGAAATTTCAAGATAATTTTTATTCTTTTCTATCGCGTGAGAATACTTGCTCAAAAAATCATAACCAAACTTTTGAGAAAACTCAGACAAATCTATACCGTTTTGCAATCTAAAGGATAGCATAATATATTCGCTTTCCATATCCTCTTTGCTCAACTTTTGTATATCATGACGGTAGTTGCCGTAGTCAATACCGTCATAATACACTTTGAAGTCGTCTGCGTTGCGCCACCGCTCACCTTTCGTAAAGGAATGCGCGCCCATGCCAAGCCCGAGATAGTCAAGACATTGCCAATAGCGCAAATTGTGGTGAGATACCTTTTGGTTTTTGCAGAAATTGGAAATCTCATAACGTTCAAATCCGCGTTCTTTGAGACACTTGCAAGCGTACTCGTAAACGTCCGCAAGCTCGTCGTCGCTCTTTGCGATGAGTTTGCCTTGCTCGATAAGTTTTTTGAGTATCGTTCCCTCTTCCACGCTCAACATATATACGGAAATATGCTCGACGCCCAATTTGTCGGCTCTGTCGATAAAGTCTTCGACGTCGTCTTGCGTTTGATTGGGCAAGCCTATCATTGCGTCCACGCTTACGTCAAATCCAAGCTCTATGGCAAGTTTTATCGCCTCTTCCGCGCGCTTTGCGTCGTGCCGTCTGCCAAGCATTTTGAGTAAACCGTCGTTAAAACTTTGCACGCCGATACTCAATCTCGTGACGCCAATATCTTTTAATGCAAGCAATTTTTCTCTGTCTACCGTGCAGGGATTTGCCTCGATTGAAAATTCTTTTAGTGAGCAATTAAAATTATCAAATATCTCTTTGCTTATATGCTTTAATTGTGCGATATCAAGCAAAGTGGGCGTACCGCCTCCAAAATAAAGAGTGTCAACCGTGTAACCGTCTGCATATTCTCCGCTTGCCAACTTTATCTGTTGGCAAAGGTATTGAACGTACTTTTCTCTTTGATTGCAATCGTCGACTGACGATATAAAGTCGCAATATATACACCTCGACTTGCAGAACGGTATATGAATATATATTCCCAATGTTGGTTTGCTATATAATGAATTTTTTAGCATAATTACCCTAAATCGAATTGAGATTTCTCCACTCCGCTACGCTGCGGTCGAAATGACATAAAACCATTTTCCCTGCACCTCACTATGAGTCGCCGAATCGACGAGTAGGAAGCGGCGCAAGATTTTCACGAGCAAGAATGTTTTCCAGACGATGAAAACGAATGCAGGCGTACTTTGTGTACGTCAAGTGAGTTTGAAAAAGTATGGGAAGCATTACTGCCGTGCAAAATTACGACGCCTTCCTATGAGTCGATTTTTAATATCGACATAAAGGCCTCGCTTGGCAATTCCACGGAGCCGACTTGACGCATACGCTTCTTGCCTTCTTTTTGCTTTTCAAGAAGTTTTTTCTTACGAGTAATATCGCCGCCGTAACACTTGGCAAGCACGTCTTTACGCATAGCCTTGACGGTCTCTCTTGCGATTACCTTTCCGCCTATCGCAGCTTGAATTGGTATCTCGAACAACTGTCTCGGGATGACTTCTTTCAACTTCTCGGCTATACCTCTACCCCTTGCATACGCTTTGTCTTTGTGTACGATTAGGCTCAAGGCGTCGCATACCTCGCCGTTGAGCAGCATATCAAGCTTGACGAGATCGCTTCTCTTGTAATCGGCAATCTCATAGTCAAGGCTTGCGTAGCCTCTCGTACGAGATTTGAGTGTATCAAAAAAGTCGTAGATAATTTCGTTGAGCGGCATTACGTAGTCGATACGCACTCTCGTCGTATCAAGATAAGTGAGATTGATGAACTCTCCGCGCTTGTCTTGACAAAGCTCCATAATAGAACCCACGTACTCGGGAGGCGTGTAAATAAAAGCGTTGACAACAGGCTCTTCCATGTGGTCTACATCGCCTGCGGACGGTAAGTTGGAAGGATTTGATACGATTATCTCTTCGCCGTTGGTTTTGATTACCTTATACGATACGCTGGGCGCAGTCGTCACCAAGTCAAGGTCGAACTCTCTCTCCAACCTCTCCTGTATGATTTCCATATGCAAAAGACCCAAAAATCCGCATCTGAAGCCAAAGCCGAGCGCGGTAGATACTTCGGGTTCGTACATAAGCGACGCGTCGTTGAGTTTGAGTTTTTCCAAAGCATCCTTGAGGTCGTTGTATTTCGAGCCGTCCGCAGGATATATACCCGAGAATACCATAGGCGAAGCTTCCTTGTATCCGTCGAGAGGCGTCGACGTCTTGTCGCTTGCCATAAGTATCGTGTCGCCAACTTTGGTGTCGCTGACGTTCTTGATACTTGCGCAAAGATAACCTACGTCGCCTGCGGAAAGACTGTCTTTTGCTTGCATTTTAGGTACGAATATACCAACTTCCGTGACGTCAAATTCTTTGCCGGTGACGCACATTCTGATTTTGTCGCCCGCCTTGACTTCGCCGTCAAATACTCTAATAAAAGATATTGCGCCCTTATATGAATCGTAATAGGAATCAAATATCAAAGCCTTGAATGGAGCATCATAATTGCCTTTTGGCGGTGGCAACAACTCAATTACCTGCTTGAGCACTTCGTCTATGCCTATGCACTCTTTTGCAGATATCAAAGGCGCGTTTTGAGCGTCAAGCCCTATTACGTCCTCTATTTCCGCCTTGACCTCGTCGGGTCTTGCCGACGGCAAATCTATCTTGTTGATTACGGGAAGTATCTCCAAATCGTTGTCAAGCGCAAGATATACGTTGGTAAGCGTCTGCGCCTCTATGCCTTGAGACGCGTCGACAATGAGTATTGCGCCCTCGCACGCCTTGAGCGAACGCGATACCTCGTAAGTGAAGTCCACGTGTCCGGGAGTGTCTATAAGATTGAAGGTATACTCTTGCCCGTCATAGTTGTATTTCATTGTCACAGGCGTAAGCTTGATGGTAATGCCTCTCTCCCTCTCAATATCCATGCTGTCGAGAAGTTGTTCTTTGGCGTCTCTCTTGGCTACCGTCTGCGTGACGTCCATAATACAGTCGGCAAGCGTGCTCTTGCCGTGGTCTATATGCGCGAC
>CAMWSW010000194.1 GCA_947176975.1 uncultured Clostridia bacterium
CACATAGACACCGCGCATATACCGCTATCGACCGCCTTTTGCATATCGTCGAGTTTCGCCACTCCGCCAACCAAAATCAAATCTATATCGACGTTATCTTTTATCGCCATTGCAGAATCGTAATTGAACATTGTCAAAGGCTTTGGTTGCGGCAACAATGGATTGATAAGTTTTGCGCAGGCAAGACAAAATTTGTTGAGCGCCTTGGGCATACTTGCGACCGGCTCTCGGTATTTAAATACGGCATCCATTGGCATACGCTTGGAACGCATGGTATTCATACCGTCCTGCACGCTTCCGCACGACACTTCAATTGCGTCCACTCCGTATTCTTTTAGCAACTTGCATACTTCTATCGCATAAGGTATGCGCATACCCTTCTTGCGTTTGTCCGTAGCGGAAAGTTTTACCCATATCGGGAAGTCGCCGACTTTCTCTCTTGCCTTTTGCAATATCTCTTTGACGATACGGCATCTGCCGTAAATATCTTTGCCGTATTCATCCTTGCGCTTATTACCGTTGGCGGAGACGAAATCGTGAAGTAAATAGCCGTGCGCCAAGTGTATTTGCGCGCCGTCAAAACCGTATTCTTTCGACTTGACGATTGCCTCGACGAATGCGTCTTCTACGCGCAATATATCCTCAATTGTCATAGCCTTTGCTTTGTCGGGATAAAAGAGATGTCTCTTTGCGCTTGGAGCAATCTTCTTCTGTCCAATGACCTTACTTGAGGTCTGACGTCCGCAATGCGCAAGCTGGGCGATTATAGGCGTACCGTATTGATGAACGGTATCCGTAAGTTTTTTATATTTTTCTGCCACGCTGTCGCCGTAAAACGCAAGACACCTTGGATAAGAGGAGCTTCCCTCGGGACTTACTATTGCATAGCCTTGAATAATACAACCGACTTCGTTTTTTGCCAAAAAGGCGTACTTGCGAATAAGTTCTTCGCTAGGTCCGCCGTCTTCGTCCGCCAATCCGTCATGGGTAGCCGAGCGAATGATTCTATTCTTTAGATTTATCTTGCCTACTGTGCAAGTCTCGAAAATTTCCATTTCTTATATGATGTAACTCTCCTACTTAAACTACACTTCTCAACCTATGGCAATTTTAAGAATGCGTAATTTTATTTATAAAATCGCATAGCGTCTAAATAGCGTAATTTGCTTTGTATTCCGCTCGGCGTCGAGGTCAAGGCGTACTATATGTACGTCGACCGAGTGGGCGCGCGGAAGACAACCAAAGGACGCATTTAGATACGCTTTTTTGAGATTGCCATAGGTTAATATCTTACGTCCGCGTCGATTACTTTCATTTCCATTGGCTTATCGGAAGTGTTGTTTTCAAGCACGACGTTGTCAGCCGACTTAAAGTACCAACCTTCGTCTGCGTTGTCTATTACGTTGTCGTGGATATAGATATTCTTGTGCACCGCGCCGTTGTGTACGGTATTTTCCGGCATAACCTGTACGGTATATCCTTCCACTCTACCAAATCTATTGCGGGCAATCTCCACGTCGTTGACGGGGCCGCTCTCATACCACGACTTTGCGTCGTCGGAAATAAGAATGGAGTGCATAGACGTATTGTCGAAATTATTGTCGGTAATTTTGACCTTTCCGCCGCTCGTCATCAATACGCCTCTCGTGATTATTCTCGTCATAAAGTTGTGAGAGAACTCCACGTCGGGAGTTGCCGACTTATCTTCAATCACTTCTCCGACTATTGCTTTCGATACGTCGTCGAGTTGCAATCTGATCGTCGTCTCGTTGATAAGTTCGGAAGAGAGTATCTTTGCCCTGCCGTGCTCCAACATTGACGGTACGTCGACGAATGCAATCTCGTCGCCCACGCGCAACGGGTTGAATCCGTGAGCTTGATGATGACAAAATCTCACTTCGATCTTATCCTCTATGATTTTTGCAATCTTGAAATGTATACCGTGCACGTTGAGAGTATCGTCTCCCGCGCCTATGAATTCATTGTTCTTAATGACGACTTGACCGCGGCACATACAGATATGCGCAAAGTCCGCAGCGGAAATCATAAGTTTTGCGCTGTCTGCGTGCGGTGAGAATTTGCAACCTTCAATAGATAAATTGCTTGAGTTTTGCGCTACGTATGCCAATCCATAATTGAAATGTTGATTTACGCTCTCTAGCGCGACGTTGTCGCTCTTCTCGACGAATATTCCGTTGTATTTTCTCAACTCGTCGTATACGTAATATCTGTCGCCCACTCTAAATCTTGCCGTTTGCAAAAATTTTGCTCTGAACTTATGAGGTTCAAGTTCTTTTATCATATACGCTCCTCGCAGTGGATGAGCCTTTCTGATAATGGTATTCTCATTCTCGTGAGGAATATATCCAAACCACCAACCGAAAGTCGACTTCTTGAATCTTGAGCGATAATCTTCGCCTACAAAATAATATCTGCAATGGAATTTGTGATATCTCGATTCTCTGTCAATCTCAAAGTCAACGTGCGTCTTGCCCACCTCGATGACTTTCAACTCGTGCATATCTGGATTATCAACTTTGATTGAAAAGTTTTTGAGTTTTACGTTCTTGCTGTGGACAACGGCGATATTGGTCATCTTGCCGTGCATTACGAATACCGCTCCATTGCCGTCAATAGTCAAATCCTTCTGATTTTCTATCCAAATACCTATGTTGTTGCGGTGAGGCACGGTACCTCTGTGCCATTGCTTATCTCCCACAGTATTGGTAATGAAAAGGTCTTTGGTACACACCTTATTCGAATAAAGATGATATTCTCCCTTTTCAAAAGTAAGAGTCTTTTCACCTTCAATATTTTCAAGTTCGCAAAGCGCCTTTTGAAGAGTATGGCTTACGTCTTCGCCTGCGATTACTCCGTATTCTTTTGCATCGTAATTCATAGTTACTCCTTTTTAGCCGTCGGCTCTTGTTTTTGTCATCCTGTCAATAAATTATATTATTTTGATATAGTTGAATATCTATATTTTGTTTTATTATGTTTTTAGCTTGCCACAATTATAATTCCTACAGCGCCACAATCAGAGCTATAAGAGCGCAATTTTATTTATAAAATCGCTAGAGCGTCTAAATAGCGTAATTTGAGTTGTATTGCGTATCGGCGTCGAGGTCAAGGCGTACTGGATGTACGTCGACCGAGC
>CAMWSW010000195.1 GCA_947176975.1 uncultured Clostridia bacterium
GCATACTATAGTAATATCTTGATAAAAACTTCTGATTGCCAATTCTTTCTCCGCAGGCGTAGGATTGCTCTGACAATTCCCGACGGTTTCGCAAAGCATATAACTGCTGTGGAAGATGATGTCCTTATAATACTCTTTTATTGCAAAAAGTTGTTTAATAGGTCTTACGACGATACCGCACTCTTCCTGACATTCTCTTATAACGCAGTCTTCCTTGCTCTCTTCGCCCTCAACGCCGCCACCCGGCAACATTATTATGGGCTGACTTTTGGCGTATTCTGCAAATACCTTTTCTCCGTCCAATATTACGGCTCTTACAGCGTATCTGTTTCGCTCATATATCTTATTGGCTGAATAATTATCGTCAAAAATTTCAATTATCTTCATTCTTTATCACCTTTCTTCTCAATTGTCCGCAAGCGCCGTCTATATCGCTTCCCATACTTCTGCGCACCGTCACGCTTATACCTTGTTTCTCAAGCAAAGACATAAATCTGTAAATGCTCTTTTTGTTACTACCGTCCAATCCTCGCTCCTTGACGTAATTCAAAGGTATGAGGTTGATATGGCACGCAAGTCCTTTGACTACGCCCGCAAGCTGTCGCGCGCAATCTTCACTGTCATTCTTGCCGGCTATCATAGAATACTCGAATATTATTCGCCGTCCGGTCTTGTCAAAGTAATATCTGACTGCTTTGATAATATCGTCTATCGAATACTTCTTGGCGATAGGCATAATTTCTTTGCGCATTTCGTCGTTGGGAGCGTGCAAAGATATCGTCATCGTCGGCGTGTATCCGTCGTCGGCAAGCTGTGTTATCCTGTCGCAAAGTCCGCAAGTAGACAGCGATATATTTCTCTTGGATATATTGAGCCCATTTTCAGCGCTTACCAGCGTCAAAAACTTGCATACGTTGTCGTAATTGTCCAGCGGTTCTCCGCTTCCCATAAGTACGATATTAGTCACGCCTCTGTCGTCACCATCTGCGTTGAGCGCGTTGACGGCAATGACTTGTCCCAATATTTCGCCCGCCGTGAGATTGCGAATAAGTCCGTCCAATCCCGAAGCGCAAAAAGCGCAATTCATTCTGCACCCAACTTGGGTAGATACACAAAGCGTGTTGCCGTACTTGTACTTCATAAGCACGCCTTCGATTATATTGCCGTCGCAAAGCTTGTAAAGATACTTAACCGTGCCGTCCTTTTGCGACTTGAATTCTCTGTATATCTCTACTCCTTGCGCAATATAATCTTGCGACAGCTTGTCCAAAAAACCTTTTGGCATATTGCTCATTTGAGAAAAGTCAACGCCTTTGACAAGCCAACTCCAAAGCTGTTTTGCTCTGAACTTCGGCTCGCCAAGCTTGAGAATAAGCTCCTCAAGTTCCTCAAAACTCAAATCTGTCAAAAGACCTTTTGCCATTGTTACGCTCTCTCCAACACTGCTATGAAAAATCCGTCCTGTCCTTTGCCGTCGGGCAAGTACTGCTGCGACTTGACGACTTTCCATTCTTTGTTTTCCTTGACGAATCTGCCTACGATATTGTAATTCTCTTCCCGCAACGTCGTGCAAGTGGAATAAACAATTCTCTTCTTGGTATATCTGCTTGCATTGCAAAGTATCTCGTATTGCAACTTGGCAAGCTCTTGGCATTTCTCAAAACTTGCCGTCAGATAAATATCCGCCTTTTTACCCACTACGCCAAGCCCCGAACAAGGCACGTCGCAAAGCGTCCTATCGAATTTGCCGACAAATTCTTCATTGAACACTGCGCCGTCATTATATTGAACGGTTATATTCGCTCCGCCCATTCTATTTATATAGTCGCGTATGAGCTGGAGTCTGTGTTCGTGTATATCGCAAGCTGTGATTGCCACATCGGCAAGTTCGCTCATATATATTGACTTTCCGCCGGGAGCGGCGCACATATCCAAAATTCTTTCACCGTCTTTGACTTCCATTGCCTGCGCCGACATCATTGAGGTCATAGACTGAAAAGTAATCAAACCTTTTTCGCTCAATGACTTGATATACGCATTGTTGTCTATGAAGAGTCCGCCCGCAACACTCTCGTCATACGCTATATTCTGCATATCCAAAAGACTTTTCAACTGCGACAGCGTCTGCCTTTTCAAATTGGGGCGAATATGCTCCTTGGTGAAGGTCTCCACGCTCAAGAACTCTTTCGTCCTGTCAAATCCGTACTGTTTGCAATAAGCTTTGACAAGCCAAAGCGGAACGCTTGCCTCCACACTCAAATCCTCGGCTTTGTCTTTTGGCAAAGCAATTTGACTTGCGTCAAAGTTCTTCAAAGTGGAATTGACAAATCCCTTGAGTTGTCTTTTGCCGTACTTCTCGCATATCGTGACGAGACTGTCGACGACTGCGTATCTCGGTATGGAATTGATGTAAGTCAACGTATACATACCCAATTTGAGAAGTATCACAACAGTCTTAGTCGGTCTCTTTCCTGTCACCTTGGAAAGATAATACTCAAGCTGAACGTCCTTTTGCAACACGCCGTATACAAGACGAGTAACGATTGCTTGATTACTTGCGCCGTTCACGCGTTTATTAAGTTCCAAGTTGCTGTATGCGCCGTCTTTGTATATCGCAAGCAATACTTCAAATGCCATCAATAAATCGTTCATCTGCCGAGTACCGTCTCGCTCTTTAGTTTTCCGCTCGTCATAAAGGACGTTATATTCATTGCCTTTTTGCCCTCTAACTGCACCTGCAAAAGTTGTAATGCTCCAATACCGCACTTGACGTACGCGGAATTCTTCGTCGCATATACGCCGCCTGCCGGCAATTCTATTGGCAAATCGCCGTCGTAAACTTTACTGCCAAGTATCTTAAACAATTTGCCGTCAAGATAAGTAAATGCCGACGGCCAAGGAGTAAAACCGCGCATCTTGTTGAAAATATCTTCTGCGGATAAATTCCAATCAATAAGTCCGTCTTCTTTGCTAATCATAGGATAATGCGTAGCCTTGCTCTCGTCTTGCGGAATAAATATTGCCTTACCGCTCTCGATAAGCTCTAAAGCCTCTACGATAGCTTCGCCGCCCAACTCGGAGAGCCTGTCGAATAACTCTCCCGCATTCTCGTCGGGCAAGATATCAAT
>CAMWSW010000196.1 GCA_947176975.1 uncultured Clostridia bacterium
GTTCAAGGGTACGGGCAATATGGAAATCACTTTGGACAGAAAACTCAGCGAGAGAAGAATTTTCCCGGCAATCGACCTCAACCGTTCCTCCACGAGAAGAGAAGATTTGTTGCTTTCTCAAAAGGAACTCGAGGGCGTATGGGCGCTTCGCAAGATGCTGTCTACGGGAGATTTGCAAGATACCACCGACCAACTTCTCAATATGATGCAAAAGACAAAGAACAACGAGGAGTTCGTCGAGTCGATTACCAATCAAGTAAAGGTATTGGAAAAGAACGGCTACAGTATCAAAAATTTGTCAGCCAAGATTTAATATCGGTTGTTTAAATTATATTATAATATATACAATATTAGTGGCGTAACGCCATAGGGGAAAACAATGAAAAAGCGATATATTTGCGTTATTTCTACTGTGATAATTTTCGTATTGTTATGCGGATTTTTGGTTGCGTGCGACGGCAAGGACGGAGCTACGGGAAAGTCTGCGTACGAACTGGCAGTGGAACAAGGCTTTGTAGGTACGCTTGACGAGTGGTTGGCAAGTCTCAAAGGCAACGACGGCAGCGACGGCGCAGACGGGCTGGACGGAGTCGACGGCAAAGACGGAATTGTCGACCCAATGAAGTTGTACGAAAAGGCAGTGCAAGAAGGCTTTGAGGGGCAATATATCGACTTTTTGAATGCGTATCTTACCTTAAACGCCGATTGTCAAGCAGCGTCTCAAGTTGCGCTTTTGTCGGCAGTCAAAGTTTACGTCTCCGACTATTACGCATATTGGGGGCAAAATAAGGAAATTTCAGCAATAGGTTCGGGCGTGATATACAAACTCAACAAGGAGACGGGCAGCGCCTTTATTATCACCAACTATCATGTCGTATACAATGGCAATTTGTCCACTCCAGGTGGGATATACGGTACTATCAAGGTGTTCTTATACGGTTATGACGGCGCAGATCAAGCGATTGACGCCAAGTATATCGCAGGAGCGTACGATTACGACATAGCTATACTCAAAGTCGAAAATAGTGAGAATCTAAAGAACAGTTCCGCAAGAGCAGTCAACGTGGCGAGCAGTAAGGACGTCGTTGCAGGTTCAACGGCAATTGCCGTTGGTAATCCTCCCGCGGGAAGTCTCTCGGCTTACAGCGATATAAGCGATATCAAGATTTCTGTTACGCAAGGCGTGGTGAGCGTCGACAGTGAGAACGTTTCCGTCGGCGACACGGCGACAAAATATTCCGTATCTACGCGAGTTATGCGCGTTGACGCGGCAATCAATTCTGGCAACAGCGGAGGCGGACTTTACAATGCCAAAGGTCAGCTTATCGGCATCGTCAATGCAAAAGCCACTTCGTCGAATATAGAGAATATGGGCTACGCGATACCCAGCGACGTCGCTAAGGGCATAGCCGATTATGCGATAGCGAATTGCGACGGCGAAGACAATAGGTATATCAAAAAGCTGTATTTAGGCATAGGCGGAGTAGTCAATTCTTCAAAAGCCGTATATGACGAAACCACCAAGACCGTCAAGGTCGTGGAAGAGATTGCAGTGGGAGAAGTCTCCGAGGAATCGGTCGTCAGCGGACTTTTGCAAGTGGGTGATATCCTCAAAGCGGTGGAGTTCGACGGCAAGAAATATGAGATTACGCGCAGTTATTCGCTTCCCGACATACTGTGGAATGCAAAGGCAGGCGTAACCAATTCGCTTAAATTTTATATCACGAGAGACGGCGCGGAAATGACGGTGGACGTCGCAATAAGCGCAGCGAACTTTGCGCAATTAAAGTAATTTCGTCACGCTGAGCGAAACGAAGTGAAGTCGAAGTGTCTCTGAAAAATCCTATTATATAAAAGTAATAAACTAATCACAACTCTCATACAATTTCGTATGGGAGTTGTTGCATTATGAACTTGGTATTTACAATAATGATATTGGCGTCTCTTATTATGTTGGTGGTAGTTGCGCCCGAGAGCGCTTTTTCCATAATGATAGGCGGAGCAAACAACGCTTTGACGTTGGCTTTCACGCTTATTGCCATATACGCGATATGGCTGTCAATACTTTCGCTTATGGACGGCATAGGTCTCAATAAGGCTCTCAACAAATTATTTCGTCCTGTGACGAAGAGACTATTCAAAGGTGAAAGCGACCTTGCGCTTGAGTATATCACGCTCAACTTTTCGGCAAACCTCTTGGGTATGGGCGGAGCGGCAACACCTCTTGGAATAAAGGCAATGGAATGTATGCAAGACGGCTCTCAAAAGGCGACGGACAATATGATACTCTTTATGGTTATCAATTCTACTTCCATTCAGTTGATACCAGCGACAATAATTGGATTGCGCGCATCTGCGGGCAGTAACGCGCCGTCGGATATAATTTTGCCGTCGCTGCTTGCCACTTTAATTTCCACCGTGACGGGTGTAATACTTGCGAAATTATGCGCTTTGTTCACCCGCAAAAAAGACAAGGCAGAAAGCGTAGAGCCGAGAAAACCGCTTTTTGTCAGCGCAAAAGAGAGGAAAAAGATATGAGCAAATATATCCTTCCCGTATTCATACTTCTCATAATAGTCGTCGCGTTTATCAAGAAAGTCCCCATATACGACAATTTCGTCAAGGGTAGCAAAGAAAGCCTGTCAATCGTGCTGTCGATTTTCCCATATATCTGCGCGGTATTGATTGCCGTCGAGCTATTCTCACTCAGCGGACTCAACGCTTATTTTGCCAAGATAATGTCGCCCGTCTTGACCTTCTTGGGTATTCCCGAAGAGCTTTGCGAACTTCTCATTATCCGCCCCTTATCTGGCAACGGCTCTCTTGCAATACTTGAGGATATCTACAAGACCCACGGGGCAGACGCGTATATATCCCGTTGCGCGTCGGTAATAGTCGGGGCAAGCGAAACAGTTTTCTACGTAGGTACGGTATATTTTTCTACGACCAAAGTCAAGAAACTGCGCTATGCAATACCAATATCGCTCGTGGCGTGCTACATTGGCGCAATCATGGCTTGTGTGCTTTGTAAGTTTATTTAAAAATGCAACGCTTAATATTAGCGTTGCATTTTTTATTCAATTAAATTTCTAAAAATCTAAAATTTTTTTATT
>CAMWSW010000197.1 GCA_947176975.1 uncultured Clostridia bacterium
GCGATGAATTGGTCTAGAAGACAGGCGCCCATATCAGGCGCCTATAATTTTTAACTATTTGAGTATTTGAATTGCTCTTTGATACGACATATCTGCCAACTGCAAAAGAAGTTCGTCGGACACGCTGTCGATATAAGCCGTGCTCTTGTACTTTGCCTGCACGGGCGGACAATGCCAACCCCTCGTGATATCGCCATCGAATTCCATACGCAAAGTCAACGCCGTATCGGCGTCTGTAGAAAATGTGAAAATTTCCTTACCGGAAAGAGTATAGAATTCTGCGAATATTCTGGCTTTGTCTTTTTGCGCAGACCTAACTTTTACGACAGGATAACCTTCGCCGAAGGGATAATCAATATATGCTCCGTCTTTGGCAAGGCAATACTCCAAAAGTTCTTTTGTGCTCATACTTTTCTCCTTTGCAAAATACTTACGCTGCGCCCACGCCGTCGTCTCCGTCAGTCGGCGCATTTATCTGCGTCAAAAAGTCGGCGCGCTTTGCCACAATCTTGCGTTTGATAAGTCCTCGTTTGATTAGATCCACCGTACCCTCGTAAGGCAAATAGTAATCTACGGCTTCTCTGTTCTTTATTGTCTTTGCGTCGTACTCTTGCAATATGATATCTATAAGTTCCTTGGCGTAAGCTACGCGTCTGTTGCTCTTGATTCTATATAGACACGGCGTATCTTGGCAACTCAATAGGTCGGCTAAATCTTCGATTTTGTACTTGGTGTCTCTACAGGATAACGGGATTATCGCAAGATAAATGCAAAGCGTCTTACCCTTTATCGCAAGCCTTGCAAAACAGTCTCTGCCTATGCGAAAACTTTCCCTGCCCCAACTTATTCTTGCGTGAACCTTTCGGAAAGACAAAAGATAATTCTTTATTTCGCTATACCACTCCTTGACTTCGTCGTCGGACTGAATAAGTTTTGCCGTAAAGCTCCTGTCGTATCTCACGCCCATTTCGCCCGTCTCGTCTTCGTCGGGCATAACGAGAGCAATTCCCTCGCGCAATACTTCTGCGGCAGAATTCTCGCTATCTTGCGTTTGCGTCTCTTCCACGGGCGTATCAATATGCGCAATCTCAACGTCCTGCTCTTGCCCCTCTTGCAAAACTTGCGTATCTTCTGCGACGAGTTGGCTTGGGATAGTATACACGGGCAAGATTTCAATACGCTGAGGCTGCGCTTCAGCGTCGCTCTCTTGCTCCTCGTCCTCTTCTTGCTCTTCTTCGTCTCCCCCGCGAATATCCGCGGCAAATTCCCATACCAAAAAGACAAGAAGTAACGCCATCAAGATTGACAGCATAATAAGCAATCCCGTGACGGCGTCTTTGCTAAGCCAACCGAATAGCCGTTGGCTCAATTGAACAAAATCATTCCAAGTAACTGCAGTGATAATAATCTATCCCTCCAAGCTTTCTCCCGATTTGTTCTCTTATGTATTTAGATTTATTTTATCGCGGTACCCTCCGGTACTATATCGTCGACGAATATTACTTGACAACCGCAAGCATTGTTGGTGGCGGCGACAAGCATACCTTCGCTCGTCACGCCGGTAATTCTCACAGGTTTGAGATTGGCAATGACTAAAATCTTTTTGCCGACGAGTTGCTCGGGCGTGTAATAATGCTTGATAGACGACACGATTACTCTCTCGTCCAATCCGTCAAAGAGCGTCAACTTGTAGCAATTGTGCGACTTGCGTATCTCTTGGCACTTGAGTATCTTGCATACTCTCATATCGACTTTTTCAAAGTCTGCAAGCTCGATTTCCGGCTTGATTTTTTCAACGGGATCTGGGTCGCCGTATACGACTTTGTTCTCTTCGACAACTTCCTCGACAGCATTTTCCGCAGCCTCTTCCTCTTTCGTCTTTGGATATGAGAAGTCAAGAAGCGGCAAATAGTTTGACGAATCAATGGCGTAAAGGAAGAGATAAAGTCTAGGTCCTTTTTCTTTGTCGATCAAAAGCTTGTACACGTTCTTGAAGAAAGCGCCTTGGTGAGCTTTGAGCTCTTTATCTTCAGTAGTAAGTCCGCGCACTCTCTTTGGAATAGCGTACAACTCCGTCTGCAATTCATTGAGGTCATAGGTGGAGTTCTTGAGATAATCGTAAAGCTGCGATATCTCTTGTTTCTCCTGCTCGTTAAGAGCGTCGTATATTTGCCAATTACGCGTAGTACGCAACTTGTTCATATCTTGCGGCGAACACTTTTCAAGCCAATATCTAGCTCTCTCCAATCTGTCTTTGAACTCTTCGTATTTGAAAGGCATACCTATCTTTTCAAAGACGACTTCAAGCATCTTGAGATTGAAGTTGACTACAGAGCCAAGTTGGACGATAAGTCCCATAGGTACTGGCGACGGCTCTCTGCCCTCGACGGTAGTAAGTTCCATAATCGCCTTGGTCTTTTCGTCGGCAGTGCCGTTCTTGACGTCGTTGTACATCTTGTCAAACTCAAAGTACTGTCTCAATATTCCGTCGTCAAGACAGAAATTGAAGGCTTTGAGTGGCTCGTTGCGGGAATACAGCCACAACAACACTTCCGGTTGATACAACTTGAGAAGTGTCTCTGGAGTGAGATTGAGACCGCTCGATCCGCTCATCTTGCCCGTCGACGCGCCCGAATCGCTTATGCCTATAAACTCATAGCCTTGGAATATAGGAGCGTCGTATCCGAAGATTTGCTTGGATATATGCTTTGAAGTGTCGTAACTTCCGTTGATACTTGCGTGGTCCTTACCGCCCGGCTCAAAGTCTACGCCTTCGTAGCACCAGCGCATAGGCCAGTCTATCTTCCAAGCCAGCTTGCAATTGAAGTCCTTTGTGAAGTCGAAGTGACCAGTAAAACCGCACTTACAACTATACTCCGCTTGAGTGCAATCATCGGAAAGACTGTCAATCTTCGTCGTATCTCTTCCGCACTTGGGGCAATATATGCTGACGGGATAATAAGCTTCGCGCTCTCCCTCTTGCGCGTCTTGCGTACGGTGAGAATCTATTATGTCGAATATCTCTCCTCTCTTTTTGAGAGCAAGCAAAACGTAATCTTTGTACTTGCCCGTGCTATACATCTGGGCGTGGTGACGGAATTGCATCTGTA
>CAMWSW010000198.1 GCA_947176975.1 uncultured Clostridia bacterium
GACTGGATGCGTTCGGGGTCACGTACGCCAAGTACGCTCACCGCTCACTTACCGTCTCACGGACGAAAATGACTACACTCTCCGTACTCGCGCCATACTATGAGAAATTCGCCTTGAACGCGTCATTCTGAGCGAAGTCGAAGAATCTCTGAATAAAAGAATCCGTATAACTTTGCCAAAGGCAAAAGATAACTTGTCTACAACGTGGACAACAGAGGTAATATGTATCTAGACATTGCGACCATCTTCGTCAAAGCCGGCAACGGCGGAGACGGCATAGTATCCTTTCACACCGAGAAGTACGTCGCTCAAGGCGGACCTGACGGCGGTGACGGAGGCAACGGCGGAGACGTGATTTTTGTCGTAGACAAGAGCGCGTCTACTCTCATTGACTTCAAATTCGCCAAGCACTTCCGCGCGGAAAACGGCGAAAACGGAGCGGCAAAGAATTGCAAGGGTAAGAGCGGAAAACCGCTGTATATCAAAGTCCCAAAGGGTACTATCATCAAAGAAAAGAACAGTGGCAACGTACTTGCCGATATGTTTTATGACGATAGCGAGTTTTTGTTGCAAAAAGGCGGACTGGGAGGCAAATGCAACGCCCGTTTTGCCACGGCTCAACGCAAAGCTCCGCGCTTTAGTCAAAGGGGAGAGAGAACGCAAGAAATAGAACTCACTTTAGAGCTCAAGACCATCGCAGACGTGGGCTTGGTTGGCTTTCCCAACGTAGGTAAGTCTACTATTTTGTCAGTCGTATCGTCGGCAAAACCCAAGATTGCCAATTATCATTTTACCACGCTCACGCCAAATCTCGGCGTAGTTAAATATTATGACAGAGACTTAGTACTTGCCGATATACCGGGTCTTATCGAAGGCGCAAGCGAGGGCGCGGGACTTGGACACAACTTCTTAAGGCACGTCGAAAGAGTGCGTCTTATCGTACACGTAGTGGACATTTCGGGCATTGAAGGACGCGATCCGTACGAAGATTTCGTGACTATCAATGGAGAACTTGAAAATTACTCAACTAAGTTGGCGGGGCTTCCGCAAATCGTCGTCGCCAACAAATGCGACTTGCTTGAGGACGAGTCCGTAATCGACGAGTTTGAAAAAAAGATAGGACAAAAGGTCGTCAGAGTTTCGGCTATATCCAACAGCGGTACCAAAGAAATGCTTTCGCAAATCGTTGACTTGCTCGACACTTTGCCCGAAGCAGAGCCGATGGAAGTCGTCGAGTTTGACGAGAATCGCAACGACTCTACGTCTTATATCGTCACAATCGACGAAGACGGAGTATACGAAGTACACGGCGGACTTATCAATATGCTTGTCCGCAACGTCGTACTTGATGATTACGAGTCTTTCAGATACTTCCAAAAGACGCTCAAGGACAGAGGAGTAATTAAGGAACTTGTAAAAAATGGCTGTAAAGAAGGCGACGTGGTTAGGATAGCGGACATTGAATTCGACTTCGTCGAATAATAACCGACTTTGTATAGCACTATTCTTTTTATCCTAAAGACTAGGACGCCCTCGGGGTCACGTACGGCAAGTACGCTCACCGCTCGGTTGCCGTCTCACGGACAAAAATAACAGCACTCTCCAAAGTCGCCCGAGGCTTGTATAAAGCGGATAATAATAAGAACAACATAAGAGGTAAATATAATGACAAGCAGTCAAAGAGCGTCGCTTCGTTCGCTAGCAATGCAAATGCAACCCACGACGCACATAGGAAAAAACGGAATAAGCGAAACGCTTATCAAGCAAATCGACGAGCAATTGGAGAGTAGAGAACTCATCAAGATTGCCGTCTTGCAGAATGCGGAATTTTCCGCAAAGGAAATTGCCGAGGAGCTTGCTCAAAGCGCTAAAGCGCAAGTAGTGCAAGTTTTGGGCAGTAAAATCACGCTTTATCGCGTATCCAAGAAGAGCGGTATCAAACACTTGCTTTGATTTTGCCTCTTTAATTGATAGACAAACTCTTTTATAAGTATTATAATATATGCAAGTATAATGCGCGTATTATAATACTTTTTTTATTTTGCTTTAAAGTATTATTTAATACGACCCGACAAAAGGATATCCATTATGAAGAAATTCAAGTTGCCAAAAGGCACGCAAGACCATTTGCCAGACGACTGCTACTCCCGAAGAGTAGTAGAGAGCAAGCTTATGGATTGCTTTAAATTTTACGGCTGCAATGAGATAGAGACTCCCATATTGGAGAGATACGAGCTATTCGACAGCGGAGTGGGCAAAGTGGAACTCAACAAGTTGTTCAAGGTCACAGACGTGGACGGTGACTTGCTCGTCTTGCGTCCCGACATAACTATGCCGATATCGCGTATAGTATGCACCAAGTTGCAAGAGAGTCAAAGACTTTGTTATCTCGGCAAGTCGTTCAGCGCGATAGAGAATGAAGGCAAGCTTCGCGAATTCACGCAAGCGGGCGTGGAGATAATGGGCGCGCAGGGCGACAGCGTTGACGTAGAGGTCGTTATGCTTGCAATCAAGAGTATGCTTGCCGTAGGTCTTGACGACTTCCAAATCGAACTCGGCAACGTAGGTTTCTTCAAAGGCTTGCTTGACGCTTATAAGGTAGCCGAAGACGACAGAGATATACTCATCAATTGCATTGAATCCAAGAATGGTATCAAGCTTTATACGCTCTCCGGCGATATGGATAAAAAGATGCTTGACACGTTGGCAAGACTGCCAATGCTTTTCGGCGGAGAAGAGATACTCGACGAAGCGCAGGCGATGTGCCTCAACGCGCAAATGCGTCAGGCAGTGGACAACCTCAAAGCCGTATACGCAGGTATCAAGAGCCTTGGCTACGACAAGTACGTCACTTTTGATATGAGCAGTGTGGGCAAGATGAAGTATTATTCGGGTATGGTTATGCGCGTTATTATCAAGAACTTGGGCAGACCTATTCTTTCGGGCGGACGCTACGACGGACTTTGCGACGCATTCGGCAAGAGTATTCCCGCCGTGGGTTTTGCAATAGCGATAGGCTATCTCACGAGAGCTCTTGACAATCAACAGAAATTATACAAAGCTCCCGAAGTGGAAGTAGTCGTGGGATATATAC
>CAMWSW010000199.1 GCA_947176975.1 uncultured Clostridia bacterium
GTACCTCGAGATACGTTGTATGAAAGAATTGACGCTCGAGTTGACAAAATGATATAAATGGGGCTCTTAGATGAAATTAAAATGCTTTTGGCAAATGGAGTCAAATTTGAAAATCAAAGTATGCAGGCAATAGGCTATAAGGAATTTAAAGATTATTTTGACGGAACGCAAACGCTTGAGAAGACTATTGAAATTATAAAACAAAATTCGCGAAATTATGCCAAAAGACAACTCACTTGGTTTAGAAAATACGATTTTGCGAAATGGCTTGCTCCAAGCGATAACTTGGGTATAGAAAAACAAGTCAAAGCGTTTTTGGAAGGAGTGTAAATATGAATTTTAGCGAGAAAACTCAAAATATTATTGCCGGCGCGCAAAAAAAACTTGTCAAAGCTTTTGAAGAAGTCGACGAGATTGCCACGTATAACCAAATGAAAGTACTTGAGGCTTTTCAAAATAACAATGTGGGACAAAGACATTTTGCTCAAACCAACGGTTATGGATATGACGATATAGGCAGAGATACGCTTTGCAAACTGTTTGCTCAAATTTTCGGAGGGGAAAAAGCAATCGTCTCACCGCTTATAGTCAGCGGAACGCATGCGTTGACGTTGGCGCTTTATGGAATTTTGCGACCGGGAAATGAAATGTTGGCTATCACAGGAAGTCCATACGATACTTTGAAAGACGTAATTGTCGGCGAAGGAAACGGTTCGCTTAAGGATTTTGGCGTCAAATACAGTCAAATTCAATTAAAAGACGGAAAAATTGACGTAGAAAAAGCACTTAAATCCATAAATAAAGACACGAAATTGATATTTATAGGAAGATCCAGAGGCTATGAATGGCGAAATGCGCTTACAGTCAAAGAAATTGAAGAGGCTGTAGTAAAAATTAAAAAAGCTCATAGCGATATCTGCATTATGGTAGATAACTGTTATGGCGAATTTATAGAAAGACTTGAGCCTACGCAAGTCGGCGCAGATATCATTGTCGGGTCTTTGATAAAAAACCCCGGTGGCGGTATTGCTCCAACCGGCGGTTATATATGCGGCAAGAGTCAGTATATTGATCAAATTGCAAGCAGAGTTACGTCTCCGTCGATAGGAATGGAAGTAGGATCGTACGCGTATGGCTACAAAGATTTTTATCAAGGTATATTCTTAGCTCCGCATGCTGTGGCGCAAGCAATCAAGGGATCTATGTTGGTAGGACAAGTATACAGCGATTTAGGCTTTGAGACAATGCCATTGCCGGGAGAAAAATGCGGAGATATAATCAGATCTATTAAATTTGATACGCAAGAACAGCTTATAGATTTTTGCAGAGCAATTCAAGAAGCTTCGCCTATAGATAGCAACGTAGTGCCGTTTCCTTGGGATATGCCGGGATATGAGCATCAAGTAATCATGGCAGCGGGTACTTTTGTGGCGGGCGCGTCAATAGAATTGTCCGCAGACAGCCCAATAAAAGAGCCTTACATAGCGTATATGCAAGGCGGTTTGACGTATGAACACGTAAAAATTGCGTGTATGTATTGTGTGGAAAAACTTCTAAATAATAGAGGGTAATTACCAGATTTTATTTCTCATAAGACCCGTAGCAATTCCGAGTATTCTGAATTCTCGGTCGGAAGTGACGATAATATCGCTCATTTCGTCATTTTCCGGTTTTAGTCTGATATAGCTTCCGCAGTTGTAAAATCTTTTGAGGGTAACTTCATTGTTGTCGATTTGCGCTACGATGACGTCTCCGTCTTTTGCGACATTTTGCTGTCTGACAAGCACCATATCTCCGTTGAGTATGCCAATGTTTTTCATACTTTCACCCTTGACGCTTAGCAAAAACATCTGACCTCTGCATCTAAAATAATCGCTTGGTACGGTATAAGATATGTCGTTTTCAACGTCGGCGTAGAGAGGAGCGCCGGCGGCAACGTTGCCAAGCATAGGTATCGTCACAAGATTGGCAAACAAATCGCTTGAGTCGATTATTCTATTATCAATAGACTCATTTGCAATATTTTGGATTTCATCGCCAGCTGTTGCGGTAGAATTTGTTTTATTGACAATTTCAATAGCGCGGTTCTTATTATCGCCCTTGCGAATTTCTCCTTGCTCTTCGAGTTTGTCAAGATAATACTGAGCAGAAGCCGTAGATTTAAATCCAACGCTGTTGCAGATTTCTCTCACAGTTGGAGGATAACCGTTTTTTTCTACGAATTCCTTTATAAATTCAAGCGTTTTTGCGCATTTTTCTGCAGTTTTTTCGATGGTTTTGCTTTTAGCCATACAGATATTTTCCTTTGTCTATGGTATTTTCAATAAGATTTTAGCACAAATGTTCACATATTGCAAGCGATTTTAAATTAAAAATGAATATTTGTTTACATTTATATTAGATTATCAATAATTATTGCAGTGGATTGTCGTCTTTGTTTCTTAAAGATACTTTATTAGCGGCAGCGCGCTTGATATCGTCACTGATTGCTGCATAGTGCTTTTTAGTCGTATTTATATCTTTATGCCCAAGCACTTCCGCAACAACGTAAATATCATTGGTCTCTTTATAGAGATTTGTTCCGTACGTGCTTCGCAGTTTATGCGGAGTAATATGTTTGAGCGGAGAAGTTATGCTTGCGTACTTTTTTACAAGATTTTGGACGGCGCGTACGGTAATGCGCTTATTTTGCAAAGAAACGAATAGAGCAGGCTCGTTGTCAAGCAGAGGATTTTGCGCTCTTTCGTCAATATAGTCGTCCAATGCCTGTCTGACTTCGTCGGAAAAGTAGAGAATTGTTTGATTTCCGCCTTTTCGGGTAATTTTAAATCCGTTGACATCCATATCAAGGTCGTTCATATCAATACCGACCAATTCGCTTATTCTTATGCCTGTACCCAAAAATAGAGTCAGGATAGCAACGTCGCGCTTTTTTGTCTTACATTGTATTGATTTTTGGCGTTCCGACAGTCCTTTTCCGTCTTCTACGTTGTTTAATAACGTACTTACTTCGTCTGATTCAAGTCTAATGATAGCTTTATCGTGCAATTTTATGCTCAATACTTTAGATG
>CAMWSW010000200.1 GCA_947176975.1 uncultured Clostridia bacterium
TTCCTACAGTATTCTCTCTTCCTCGTATTGGAAGTCCACGGGTACTTTTCCGCATTCGAGAAGTTTTGGCGGCGTCGAGCCTTGGCGATATATCAAAACCTTGCCGGGAGAAAGCCCCTCTTCCTCGAGATTGTCGGTATCGACGGAGCCGTCCTCTATGCTGAGCACTCCCATCGACAGACGGTTGATGAATTCGTGTTTGCGATTCTTGACGGCGTTGTACGCCCTTTGCAAAGGTATGAGCCTTTCGATTATGCTCGTGCCGTAAAAACAGCCGAGCTTCTCAAGACAGATTATCTTGGTGAAGGGATAGCCTCTTCCCTCGTTGACGCCGTTGATATAAGGCAAGTCGCCGTGATAGAGCAATTTGTCGCCCGCGACGATACTCAACTCTCCGTTGGGCTTGTCCGCAGTTGGTCGGCAATACTTCTCTATCACCACGCACATATCGTGCGCAACGCCGTCAAGGTTGTTATTGGAAGCGCTGTCGAGAGAAAATACGTTGACGTCTTCGCCTTGCACTTCCACTCCCCATATATCCTTGATTTCGTCGACGTGATACGCCTTGGCGTGAATGATACTCATGCAATCGTCAAGATTTGCCGTGCCTATATTGTCGGGGAAAATCTCATACGGCGGAACGACTGATATATCCACGTCGCCCTCGCGCACCGCGCCGTTTTTGCTTTGACCGATGACTTTTCCTTTTTCGCTAGCCCACACCGTCTTGAAAAAGCAACTGCCGGTAACTTCGCTCCAACTGCTAGCCTCGTTGAGCAATTTGGGAAGGTCGTTTTCTTCGCAAAGCGCCTTGATGATCTGCGTAGACAGTTTTGCCGTCTGCACATCGCTGTCGTCGTTGCTGAACGGGCGAACGCTTATACCGCATTTGAGACGGTTGAGTTTGGAAAGTCTTGTCTCGATGATGGACGCGATATGGTTGTATACTTCCCTCTCTTGCCAATAATACTGCTTGCCGTACTGTTCGACGTCGCCCACGGGAGTTATCTCGGCGTACTGATTACCGCTGTAAAAATTCATATTGAGACGCCATTGCAACTCAAGAGGCTTGCGCTCTTGACGTCTGCGCTCGAAATCTTTGCGTACTTCTTTGACTATATCTTCGCTGAATTTGCCGTTAAACTTTGTCATTTTGCCCCCTTTGTTCAATACTCTTTTTCTTGCTTTTGCGCTTCTTGGCAAGCAACACGCCGATTTCTCCGTAGAGCGCTCTCATACACTCGTCGCACAGATTGATATACTGTCCCGCTCCCACTCCCTCGGGCGCAACGGAAAATCCCGCAAGGTTGCGGCAGTTGCCCACGTCGCACTTAATCTTGTTTGTTTGAATTATTACTTTCATCGCTTTCTCCTTTCGTCAAGTCTTTGAGTTGACCCAACAGTTTTGTTTTGAGTTGTTCAAGCTCTTCGTCGCTCATTTTGGCAAGGTCGTTTTCCTGTCCTTTGATTTCCAGTATTGTCTTGATAGCCGACATATCGGGCGGTATATGCTTGCTGCTCACCTTGCGTTTAAGCAATTCGTTTTCGCCCGAATACTCTTCCACTATCTCTTGCACGTCATATCCCACGGCTTTGCGCAAAATAGCGTCGTCTACGTTATCGTCTTTCATATTTACTCCTTATTGCGTTTTTGCGGGCGTTGATAAGTTTGTTTTTGTCCTTTTGTATCTCGCTGACTTGCGTCTTTGGCAACCTAGCCGGTTGAGGTTTGGACACGATATAATACCTCAATGCGTCAAGCGCGTGATCGTCCTTTTTGATAGGCTTATCGTCCTTGCCCCACCAATAACTTTTGAGTTCTCTTATGAGATTTACGCAAGTGGAAAATATCTTGATTTTGCCCTCGGCGAAATAACTCTTGACGCTTGCTATACCGCTGAAAAGCTGTTTCTCCACGTTGGTATTGACGAGTATGCCCCTGTCGTAAAAGAGTTCGCTCACACTCTTGCGAGAGGCAAGCGTATGCTGATCGGCGGCGCTGTCTATCAGCGCGGTAAGTCTTCCCTTGCCGTCGGTGTGCCAATTGAGCTTGCGCGCAAGTTCTTTGATATTCTCGGCGTGGTAATCTATATCCTTGCCATCCATATACCACTCACCCCCGACGTAGACGTTGCCGTCAAAATCGGTGGCAAAGAAGAGACACGCCAAAGGATTGTTGAGACCGGGATCTATGGATATTTCGTCTTGCCACTCAAAGGGCACGTCAAAGGGCGGGATAACGTCGCGCTCGGGCTGAAACTCTTTGTAGACGATACCTTCCGCCTCGCAAAATCTTCCGTAGCGGCGGGACGAGAGCGTCTGCTCGTCCATATTCGCCGACAGACTTGCCACTTCCTTGGCATCCAAAAAAGGATTGTCCGCCCACTCGACGTGCTCGTGCCACACCTCGTCGTCGCCCGCCGAATTGAGGTATATCTCGTCGTATACCCAAGTCAAGCCCTTGAGCGGAGTCATCGTCCCCCATATCTCTCCCACTCTGTCGATTACGCGCATACGGCACTCGTCGTAGATATCCTTGGGCGGCTCTTCGTCAAACCACACGAAATCAAGCGACGCGCCTTGAAATTTTTCTCTGCCTTGGTCGCAGCTCTTGAAAGCCACTTTGGACGTGCCGCCGAAGACGTTCTTGATGAGTACGTAGTCGATTATGCCGTACTCGGCAGAACCCTTTTTGCCCGACAGCATAACGACGTCCTCTATCCAATCGGGATTGAGATAGGACAGAAACTTGCTTTGCGCGACTTCTCTTTGCACCTCGTAAGACAGCGACACTATCCACCCCGACACGTTCTTGCGATTGCGCCGATATGGGTGAATACCTCTTGCCCACCACACAGCCTCGACTGCTCCGCACTCCGTCTTGCCCGAGCGGTTACCTCCGAATACCCAGCGGTTGCGCTTGAGGCATTTGTGAAAAGCAAGTTGCTTTTGATGCACCTTTTCGCCCGTATTGTATTTGGACAATCTGTCGCCCGCTTTGCGTCTTGTCTGCTCTTTTTCTATGGATAACAACGTAAAAAGTATTTCTT
>CAMWSW010000201.1 GCA_947176975.1 uncultured Clostridia bacterium
GCTTTAAATATATTATTTATTTTATTTACAAGTGAGATTCTTTGTGTTATAATACCAATATGGAATTTGAGCAAATTAAAGAAAATATCTCCAAGTGTTTGGCGCTCATTGAAGAAGCAAAGGCAAGAGCGGGAAGAAAAGACGAGGTCACGTTGATAGGCGCGACGAAGACGCAGTCAAGGGAACTTATCACGTATCTCAACGACAATGGACTTCTGACTGACGTTGGGGAGAATAGAGTGCAAGAGTTTGTAGACAAATACGATTTTGGTAAGAATCTCAAGTGGCATGTGATAGGTCAACTTCAAACCAATAAGGTCAAATATATTATAGACAAAACGGTTTTGATACATTCTTTGGATAGGGAGAGCTTGGCAGACGAAATAGACAGACAGGCTAAAAAACACGATTTGATATCCGATTGCTTGATTGAAGTCAATATGGGTAGCGAAATATCCAAGGGCGGAGTTGCTCCGCAAGGGCTTGACAGTCTTTTAGCATACGTAGAAAGCAAGGAAAATATAAGATTGAGAGGCCTTATGACGGTCATGCCCAATCTTGAGGACAAAGAAGCATTAAAAGATCTATATAGATCTTTTAATGAATTATATAAAGAGTTTAAGAAAAAGACGTCAGACAGACATAAGATAGATACGTTGTCTTGCGGTATGACCAATGATTACGAGATGGCAATCGAATACGGCGGGGCGACAATGGTGAGACTCGGAAGGGTACTTTTTGGCGAACGCAATTACAATTTGGGAGATAAATAATGGACAGACGAGATTACAACAACGAAGAAAGAGACGTTTTTAACAACGACGGCGGACGCGGCGACGGCTTTATTCCTCGCAGAAGATTTAATTTTTCTCGCAGTGATTACCAAAATCCCGAAAATCTTGGTGCAAATAACGGCGCGCAGTCGGGATATCAACCTCAATATGCCCAACAACAACCTTACTCGCAAGCCAATTATCAGCCTAATTATCAACCCAATCCGCCATACCAAGGACAAACTGTTCCACCGCAGTATCCCAATCAGCAGTATGCGCCTCAGCAGCCGTACGCTCAACCGTATGCGCCTCAACAACCTATGGGACAGCCTAATATGGGTCAAGTGCCGCCTATGGGGCAGGGATTTCAATACCAAGAAGCCGGAATAGATTTTGACGGACGAAACGCAACGTATGAGCCGGCAAAGAAGAAAGGACTTTTCTCATTTCGCAAAAAGCAACCGCAGTATACGAGTGGAGATATGCAAAATATCCTTATAGTTACGCCTAGGACGTTGTCAGAAGTGCAGGATATAATAGACAATCTTCGCAATAGACAGGCGATTATTGTGGAATTCAATAGAATAAATGAGAAATCCGCTCAACGTATTTTGGATTTTCTCAACGGAGCAATATACGCGCTCGGCGGTTGCGAACAGAGAATTGCAGATAATATGTTTCTTTTTACCCCCGGCGGAGTATCAATACAAGGACAGCTGAAGTAAATTATGTTGAAAATTCAAGACAAAAACGCCGTGTTAAAGCGTGTTTTAATAGATTTTTTGATATTTGCGCTCTTGCTTGCAAGCGATTTAATTTCAAAAGATATCGTAATGAACAGATTGGGTTTGAGTCCCTATAAAAGTCACGTATTGGTAGATGGAATTTTTGCGATTTATCCTTGTTTTAACGACGGGGCTTCGTTCTCGGCATTTTCTGGTAAAACGGGATTTTTGATAGCATTGACGGTTATATTGACTATAGTTTTGGCTGTTATAGTGGGGCTCAACGCAATTAAACGCCCCAAGACTTCTTGGCTTTTCAGATGGTCTATGTTGCTTTTGATTGCGGGGGGACTTGGCAATCTTATCGACAGAGTGTTTTGCGACGGTTTGGTCAGAGACTTTATTCAATACCTGTTTTTAGACGGAATATTCGAGAAACTTTTCCATTCGAGCTTCGGCGTGGGCAACGTGGCGGATATATACCTTGTCTTGGGAGTATTTATGATTTGCGCATATATAGTCTTTGACTACAAAGAAGGAGATTTGGGAATTGTCAAGTTCAAGAAAGGCGGCGCAGACAAAAACGAAAACACTGACGAAGATAAAGGTTAATCGACCTATATTTGATATTTTTTTAAGCTATGGAAAACAATTTGGATATTCAAGAAGATTTTGACGGCGAAATAATCAGTTATACCGTTGACGCGCAAGATGCGGGTCAACGACTCGACGTATATCTCGGCGCGCGGTCGCAAGAGAGCCGTTCGCATATCAAAAATTTAATCGAGAAAGGCAAAGTTTTGGTCAATGGTTCTGCAAAAAAAGCGGGACAGATTCTCAAAGTCGGCGACGAAATCACGCTCATACCACAAGAAATCAGACAACTTGATTTAACTCCTCAAAATATACCCATAGACATAGTCTATGAAGACGACGACATAGCTGTAATCAACAAGGCGCAAGGAATGGTAGTGCATCCTGCCAGCGGATCGTACGACAACACTCTCGTCAATGCGCTATTATATCATCTAAAGTCGTTGAGTTCTATCAACGGAGTCGTGCGTCCGGGGATAGTACATAGGTTAGACAAGGATACGTCGGGTTTGCTCGTTGTGGCAAAAAACGACTTTGCTCATATATCTTTGCAAGAGCAGATAGCTACAAAATCCGCCAAGAGATATTATTACGCGCTTGTAGACGGAGTAATTAAGGCTGACGACGGAGTAATACACACCTATATAGACCGCTCGGCAAAGGACAGAAAGTTGATGGCGGTCTCGAGAAACAACAGCGGAAGAGAAGCAATTACTTTATATAAAGTAATTGAAAGATTTTCAAAATATACTTTTGTGGAATATGAACTCAAGACGGGCAGAACGCATCAAATACGCGTTCACAGCAAACACATAGGGCATACCGTCGTGGGTGATATGCAATACGGCGGTAGCAATAAGTTTAATTTAAACGGACAGCTTTTGCACGCGCATAAGTTGGTCTTGACTCATCCGAAAAG
>CAMWSW010000202.1 GCA_947176975.1 uncultured Clostridia bacterium
CCACCATTGGCTCTAAAGACAGCATAAAAGGATAGTTCCAAGGGCTCATCACAAGTACGCAACCGTATGGGCAAGGCAATATTACGCTCTTTGCAGGGAATTGGAAAAGCGCGCTCTTGACCTTTTGCGGACGGGAAAACTTCTTGATATGCTTTATCATATAAGATATTTCGCAAAGCACCATACCGATCTCGCTGGTATAACTCTCCACTTCGCTCTTGTTGAGGTCTGCCTTGAGCGCAGCAAATATATCTTCCTTCATAAGCAAGATATTATCGTATAGCTTCTTGAGCGACTTTATTCTCTTTTTGTAATCCCAAAAAGCATGGCCTGCCTTCTGCATTTCTATATATTTTATTATTTCTTCTCTTTCCATTGGCTCTCCGCTTATTTGGTCAATACTTTGAGATATGCTTCGATCTCTTTCTTTGCTTCTTCAAGATTATGTTCTCTGAAGTTGCCGCATTCCTTTTGAGTAGCTCCCGGGACGTAGTCAAGCGTCAAGCACTTCTTGAGACACTCCACCGTCACTTGCTTTGCCTCTTGTTCCTCAATACCGAAAAGCAAAAGATAACATCCCGTACGACAGCCCATAGGTCCGAAATACACTACCTTGTCTTTTATATCGCTGTTGCGAATTACCACCGCAAATAGATGCTCGATCGAGTGCAACGCGGCGTAAGATATATAGTCGCCCTTGTTGGGATACTTGAATCGCATATCGTAGGTATATACTCCGTTTGCCTCGCCAAGACAATAAAAGCCTGGCGTCATAGCGTCGTGGTCGAGTTCAAAAGATTTGATATTGTCCATAGTCTTCTCCGATAGGAGCTTTTAATTAAGTTCCATTAAATATTGACAAGATTATATCACACGCACCAACGGTAAGTCAAACGGATTGATTTGCAACAACTTGTCGATATTTTGTCGAACTTTTCTCTTTAGAGCGGGCAAATCATTTTCGCCTATTGACAGCGCAAGCGCAAAGAATATATAATTGATATATAAATATATTATTGATTCAAATATTATATTATAATTATTAAGGTGAATTTTATGACGGAAGAAAAAGACGTCGCGACTTGCGACACTGCAAAAGACGAATCGACAGGCTCAAGAGATTATACAGCTCCGCCAATGAAGATGGGAGAAAAGCTTGCGTACGGCGGAGGCGAAATTTACGGCAGCGGATACGCTGCGTTGCTCGGCGTCGTATTGTCTTTCTTCTTGACCAATCTAGTACTCGTGGGCATTAAGAATGCCGAACTTTACGCGGCGATTATCATTGTCATATCAAAAGTGTGGGACGCAATTTCCGATCCGCTCATGGGCGTAATCTCCGACAACACCCGCACCAAGATAGGCAGACGCAGACCGTGGATAATAATAGGCGGCGCGCTCGTGCCGGTGGCTTTTGCAATTATGTTTATGCCGTGGGCGAAGAATATCCAAAATCAAGCTTTGAGAATTCTCTACGCTTGCGTGGGTTATTTCTTGCTTTGCACTATCAACACAATTTCGCAAGTACCTTACGCCTCTTTGAGCGCAGAAATTTCCGGCGACTTCCAAGAGCGCAACAAGGCAAATTCAATCAAACTTCTCTTTTCTTTGGTATCATCGGGACTTTTCTTCCTGATACCGTCGGCGGCAACTGAAGCTTATTCGGCGTATCTCAAAGGCGAAAGCTCTATGTACGGCGCAATCAACGAGACGGGCTTTTTCCTCGTCGTGGCAATACTTTGCGGAGTGATATTCGGCATATCGACGGTACTCGTCGGCATATTCAGCAAAGAACGCATACCTTACGACACAAATCAAAAAAGCAAATTTTCATTCAAGAGCTACGCTGTTCCGCTCAAAAACAAGTCGTATAGATATCACCTCATGATGTATCTCATGGCATTCGGCTGTTACGATTTCATATCCGCGCTGGTACTCTATTACGTCACGGCGGTAGTGCCAAGCATAACTATATTCGGCATGAAAATGAGTTCGCTCTTCATCGTCGCGCCAATGATGGTAATGGCGGCAATCACTTATCCTTTGAATATGAAACTCAAGAATACCAAAGGCAAGCAATTCGTATACCGCTGGGGACTTCCGTGCTATATTCTCGGCGCGTTGGGATTGGCGGTCTTCCCCAATACGCAAAACGCGAGCGTGAGCTGGTTGCTCTTGCTTTGCTCGGCAGTAATGGGCGTGGGCTTCGGCGGAGCGCAGATGATGCCTTGGATGATATTCCCCGATACGCAAGACGTGGCGGAACTCAAGACGGGCATAAAAGATACGGGATGTTACAGCGGACTAATGACATTCACCCGAAAGATCGGTACGGCAATAGCGCAAAGTATCGTGCTAATCGTCCTTGCTTGCGTGGGCTATAGCGACTGTACGGAAAAGATATACAACCAAGAATTAGACGCGTACCCGACGAAAGTCACACTTGCAATTCGCATACTCTTCGGCACCGTAGTCGTGGTAATGATAAGCCTTGCAATATGGGCGTCGCTAAAATATAAAGTCACCGATAAAAAGTTGACGAGAATCAAATATTTCCTTGAGAAACAACGCGCAGGCGAAAACGACACCTTGACGGACGAAGAAAAAGCAGAAAAAGAAGCATTGATAAAGGAACTTGGCTGATATGGATTTCAATACTACACCGCTTACAAAATTGACGGGAAGTCTTTGCAAAATTATGGGCGTAGAACCGCCCGAGCATTCCGAGGGCGTGATTGACGAATTCGTGGATTACGCAATGGCGCAGACGGAAGGCAAACCCGTCGACAGAATAATTATGTACAACCCCGACGCGATAGGTCAGTGGTCGTATGAAAAGTACTCCGAAAAATTCGCGCCCATGCGCCAATACGCGCCGTTTGAGCTGAATATGATTACGGTACTCCCGCCCAAAACTCCCGTATGCTTTGGCAGTATGTACACG
>CAMWSW010000203.1 GCA_947176975.1 uncultured Clostridia bacterium
GGCAAAAGTTGAGCAAAAGGCGAGAATAATTACTCGCCTTTTGTTTTAATAATAGGTTTCTTTGTTCAGAGACCCGTTCGACTACACTCAAACTTCGTTTTCGCTCCGCTCAGGGTGACGCCAAACGGATTGAGATTTCTCTACTTAGAGGACTTTTGATAAGAAGTCCTTGAGTCTTTCGTTTTGAGGATTGCCGAAAAGTTCCTCGGGGGTATTCTCTTCTACGATATTTCCGCCGTCAAGGAAAAGCACACGATTTGCCACTTCTCTTGCAAAGCCCATTTCGTGAGTGACGATGACCATCGTCATTCCCTCGTCGGCAAGGTCCTTGATGAGCGAAAGTACTTCGCCGACCATCTCGGGGTCAAGCGCGGAAGTGGGCTCGTCAAAGAGCATGACTTCGGGATCCATTACGAGCGCTCTTGCAATGGCTACTCTTTGTTTCTGTCCGCCCGAAAGCTTGGATGGGTATTCGTCCTTTTTGTCAAGCAGTCCTATGCGCTCTAATAACTTCAAAGCCTTTTGCGTGGCTTCTTCCTTGCTCTTGAGTTTCAATTGCACGGGAGATAGTATCATGTTTTGCAATATCGTCAAGTTGTTGAAAAGATTGAAGTGCTGGAATACCATTCCCACGCGCTGTCTTGCCTTGTTGATGTTGCCGCCGTATCTTACGTTGTACGCCTTGACAGCCTTGGCAAATTCCGTGCCCTCATGCTTTTTGAGCTTATCTCCCGATTTGATTTGAGTCATAATCTTGTCGGACAACTGCTCAAGCGTATTTTCGTCGACGAGCTTGACTGCGTCGTCATAACCCAGTTTTTCCTTTTCGTCTTTGCCGAGCATAGTCTTGATTTCTTCGACCATACATTTTTTATAAGTATTGGAAGTGACGAGAATACTCTTGTGGAGATAGGGGTCAACGGGCGTCATTATGCTTGCGTCAAGCCATACTTCGCCGTAAGTGGGCTCTTCGAGCAAGTTCATACATCTTAGCAAAGTGCTCTTGCCGCTGCCCGACGGTCCTATGATTGCCACCTTTTCGCCCTTCTTGATTGCGCAGGATATACCATTAAGCACCTTGAGATCACCGAAGTACTTGTAGATATTCTGCACGTCTATTACTACGCCGATGCCGACGTTGACAATATCGTCGGAGACGTAGACGAGATTTTTGCAATTATTATCTTCTGTCACTTGCTCTCATCCTCCTCTCAATCAATTTTACTATCAACGTAATGATATATACTATTACCAAATAGCAGAGTGCAAGCACTATGTAAGGTATGAAGTAATCATACGTCGCCGATCCGATTTGCTGGAATGCTTTCGTCAAGTCTATTACCGTGATAAAGGATGCGACGGAAGTCTCTTTGACAAGGGATATAAATTCGTTGCCCAGCGTAGGCAGGATATTTTTGACGGCTTGCGGTATGATGACTTTGAACATAGTCCTGCCGTATCCCATTCCCAACGCTCTGCCAGCTTCCATCTGTCCTTTGTCTACGGAGAGTATACCGCTTCGCATAATCTCGCAGACGTATGCGGAGCTGTTCATACCAAAGGCTATTATCGCTACCGTGAGCGCAGGCAGTTTCGCCAAGCCAATAAGCGGGAATAAGACGTAATACATAATAAGCAATTGGACTACCATAGGCGTGCCTCTGAATAGCCCAACGTAAATATCAGTCAATTTGGAAAATACTTTTGCTCCTTTGGTCTTTTGCGGAATTACTTTCGTCACCGCAAGCAACGTGCCCAAGACTATGCCTATGACAAGTCCCAGGACGGCAATAATGAGGGTATGTTCCAAACCGGTCAATACCCTCGTGTATCCGCGATTAACTACGAATTCATTGTGGAAAACTTCCCACGACGTGTTAAAATCTATTGGCATTATTGTCCGCTTACCGCTTCGCCGCTGGCTTCGCTGTCACTGTTGGTTGCAAATACTGCCAAAATCTTCTCAACGTCTTCTTTAGTCTTGCAATTGTCGAAAGTTGTGTCTTTGCTCATGCAAATCACTACTTGAGTTGCGTCGTAATAAGACTCAGAGAAAGTTACGCTCTTTGCGCGCTCTTCGCTCCATGTCAACGCTGCGGCGCCGATATCTGCTTTTCCTGCGCCTACGTTGAGTACGATCGAATCAAAATCGGTACTGCTGATCACGAGATCATATCCGTTGGCTTTGCAGAACATTTCCATAACTTCAAGGTCATAGCCCTCATAGCCCTCTCCGCTTACGTTCTCAAACGGCGGGAAGTCAGGGCTCGTAGCAACTACCAAAGGATTGGTAGGATTCTTTGCAGAATAAATTACCTTCTTGTCATTGGTACCTTGGAGATACTTGTTTTGAATGTCTTTCAACTCTGCCGCATTGTCTTTCAAAAATGCGTTGAGCTTATCCTTGAGACCCTTGGTGTCGTTGGGATTGATTGCAAAACAATATTGCTCTTCCGTCAACGGAATGTCAATGACTTTTACTTTCTTGCCTATGCTCTTTGCAATGGATTTTGCAGGAGCAATGTCGGTGATGACGTAATCAATTCTGCCATTAAGCATATCTTGCGCGGCAAGCATTGCATTGTTGTAACTCTTGGGAGTCAAATTCTCGAAGTCCTCTGTGTAGAACTCTCCCGTCGTGCCAGATTGAAAACCTACTTTGATTTCGCTCTTGCTCAAATTGTCGTACTCTCCCGCATGATTGTCGCAACCCGCAAACGCCATACAGCCTACGAGAGCAACTGCCACTACCAAAAGAGCAACTAAAACTTTCTTTTTCATAATTGTGTTACCTCTTATAAATTTTATCGTATTATCATTCTAGCACCCTTTTTGAGAGTATGCAAGTATTTTTATACATCAATTTTTTATTTTTTTGCATTTTTCGCGCTTTATGTCAATAATTTTTGCATAAATTTTCATTTTTATGTATATTTA
>CAMWSW010000204.1 GCA_947176975.1 uncultured Clostridia bacterium
CGCAAAGACAGCGACGACGGCAAAGAAAACCGAACCCGCGAAGACAGCGACGACGGCAAAGAAAGCCGAGCCCGCGAAGACGACAGAGGCGGAGAAGAAACCGTCGTTTGCCGATAGAAAGAAAACAGTAGCTGCCGGCGCGGCTGCAACTTCATTGGTTGAAGACAACGATTATAGCAAGCCCGAAAAAGCTCAAAAACCTGAAAAAGCTCAAAAGGACGCAAAGGCGTCCAATGCTTCCAAAGAGAAAAAGTCTAATGGAAATAAGAAAAAGACGATTCTCATTGCAAGTATTGCTTCGGCGTGCGTATTCGTGATTTTGTTGAGCATAATTTTGGGAGTCACTTTGGGTAAAGGCGGCGGTAAAAATCCCGTTGCCGTATTAGACCGTTATGATATTACTTCGCACACAACAAGTACGGTTGTGCGCTATGGCGAACAGACTTTGGGCACGGTAGAGCGTAATAAGCCTGTTGCGGATGTGAGAAACGAGGCTAGCGCGTTTAATACGTCATTGTTATCTCAGCACGATAAAGATCGTTATCCTACGTACGGTAAGTCGCCAGGATACATTTTAGGCGCGGACGCAGAGAAGGTCGCGGCAAGAAACGCTCTTATAAACGAATCGGCATATCTTTGCGCGTGGGGAACGCACGGCGCGAATAGAGGCGGAGAGCAGACTCCGGATAAGTACACCAAGATAGACAAGGACGGTTGGCTCTATCAATATAAGGATGGTAAGTGGATCCACTCCTGTCTGCAGGGTACGACGGACTATAACAACAGCGCCAATTGGAGACAACTTTATAAGCATACGGCGTCCGTTGGTCTTTACAATGGCAACGTATCAGACAGCGAACAAGCTTTAGTCAAAGAACTTACTTTCAGTCCTCGCGATTATCTATGCGGTTACAACGTTACGGGACTTTACGCTCCTGCAGGCGAAGTTATCAAAGTTCAGATGAGCGGAGCAGATATGACTGCGACGGGCGGTATTACCGTACATATAGGTCAAGCTCTATACAACGGTCAGGCAAACAACATTTGGGCAGATAAGAACACGATGCCGCGTATGCCGCACGTTTTGACAACGCTTCAGATTACTAAGGATACCGCAGAATACGATGAAAATACGGATACTTGGACGGCATACATTGGATCGTTCTTGGGAGGACCTATTTACATCCGTAATAAATCGGTGACGTTCAACACCACTATTTCGGGCGGTGTAGCGTATTCTCACTTCATTCTCGGTTACACTACCAAAGAAGAATTCGAGCAAAATTCTAAATCCTCGGCTCCATACTTCGATTTGGAAGTATGGGACAACGGCGTACTTCACTCCGGACCAAAGAGCAACGCGGCAAAATTCTCTTACGACGATCTCTACAACGCTGCTGTGCTTTGGGATAAAGTTTCGTCGGTGACGGCTTCGGGCGGTTCAAAATACGGAATCGTATTCGTGTACGACCCATTCGTTGCAGCCGGCGCGGCAGTTGCATTCCCAGGACGTAATTCGGTAAACTGTCCTTCGGGGTGGATGGCGCAATCGTTGAATTACAATTCGCTCGTTACGTCGGGTAGCTGGGGTAACTTCCACGAATATCACCACAACTTCCAAAATTACGGTCTTGGCAGCGGAGCAGACGGCGAGGTAACCAACAACGGTTTGAACCTCGTATCGTATAGTTTATTTACAAAGATTTCTTCTTCCAGACAAATGGGAGGCTTCGGCGGCGCGGGACTTTCGGGTTGGAACAGTTATACCAGCGCGACGTGGGCTTTGAATCAAGTAAATACCGGATCGATAGGCAGCACCAACGGACTTGCTATTTACGCAACTTTGTTGCATAACTTGGGACAGGATCAGTACATAAAAGCGCGTGGAGCGAGCGGAGCAGCGTACTTCAATAAATGGGCAACCAATACCCATCAAGATATGACGTATTATGCCGAATTGGTCAAGTCTTACTATAGCGGCAGTGGCACGGCTTATACTCATTCGCAAGCAATCAAAGATGCGAAGTATCCGCTTTTCGTTCCCGTAGCGTCGGTATATCAGACGGGCAGAACGTATACTTTCGACGGAGAGAAACGCGAAATAAATACTATGCAACCTTACGTAATTCCTTATGGAAAGTCCTTTACGGTTGACCTTAGATCTTACGAAGCTCCCGGCGGTCAGTATGCCAGCGGCAGCGTGGTTATAGATAAAAATAATTTTGATTTCAAAATAAAGAGCGTCAATGCGAGCGGCAGCAACGGTACGTTTGTTGCAACGGACACGGAGGGAGTATATACATTTACGCCTCATTCAAAAGAATTGCGCTCAGGTAAAATATATGTAACTCTTGAAATTACCGCTAAAAACAAGCCTTGGACAGATTACAAAATCGAAGACGTAGATTTGGTTCTTGAGTTCCAGCAGTCGCACGAAATGAACAAAAACGTTTTGGAAAGAACAACTTACTATTATACCGCAGATAAGGCTTATAAAGACGCAAGAGCGGCATACGAAGCCGGTTATGCAAACTATACGAGCAAGGTTGATAGAGATCACTCCAATCCTACGCAAAACGCAAATACCGATATTTGGTACTGCACGGAAAGCTCTATAGCCAATTTCCCAAAGGCAGATCCCGAACTTGCTATAGTTAAACCCAATAGTATTGACGAGATTCGCGGCAAGCTTTACTTCCCGGAGGCAGGCAAGTATAGTATCTATCTGCGCGGCAGAAGAAATTGCGCGGTATACTACTCGGTTGACGGCGGTAAAACGTATCAGTTGGGAACCTTTATTGCAGATAGTACCACTTCAGCCGACTGGCGTAAGACTGCAGACGGCAAGAAATATGACAAGTATTTTACGTTGGAAGTTCAATCGGAAAGTTGGGTTTACGTTAAAGAAG
>CAMWSW010000205.1 GCA_947176975.1 uncultured Clostridia bacterium
CTGCCTAGCCTCACTTTGAGCCATACAAACAATTAAACGTGGAACTTTTTCTTTAATTCAGATATCAGCGTCTTTCTGCCGAGTATGCACACGAAAATTATTATGATAGTAGACACGCACGTTGCGGCAATTGCAAGCGCGGGATGGGCGATGACTTTGCATGCGTAGAGAATCATAGGCAGATAGCCGAGCGCGGAAATAATCAACGTATCTATTACGGCGCTGCTCCAATACTTGAGCGCGATTGCCGTGTATATACCCGTGGTGATTGACGCGATGATGAGTATTGCGGGTAGACCGTAGTCCCACACCCAAGTGGGGGAATACTCGGGAGCTTGTTTGTCAAGAAGATAGTTGATAGTCAACAGCACGGCGAGTATGCCTACGCCTTGCCAAAAAATCTTGATACCTATGCCGTTGTTGGAGCGAATGGTGTTGGCTTCGAGAATAAAGCCGTAGATTGCCAATACCGCTACGATTGCAAACCAATAGAGATTGGGCGTAGTCAGCAAATTGATAGGTATGCTTAAGAGAAATACCGTCAAAGCAATGCTGATATAAAGCCTTGTGACGGACAGTTTTTTCTTTTCCTTGCGGACGGGCTTTTGCTTGTCGGGGTACGCCTTGGGCGCTTCGTAAGTCAAGTCGAGACCTTCGGGCATGACGAGTTTCTCGTGGCAGAGCGGACAGATTTTGCTTTCGCAAGCTACTTCTATATTGCAATATTTACAACGCATTGTCCACCTCCCAAAAATTCGACGTGACTTGCAAGTCTATGCCGTCTTCCGCAAGACGCTTTGCAAAAAGTCTTTCTATATCCGTGTCGGTAATTCTTCTCGTAAAGGTAATGCACGCTTTGTCGCCGCAAGTGATGACAGACAGCGACAGAGGAGTCGTGGCATTGGACGTGATGGAAAAACTTGCGCTTTCCACGTGTTCCTTCATACTCTCGGGCAAGTCCAAAACTCCAAAGTTGGACAGCGTCGCCGTCTTCTTGGTCTTGCCGAAAAACATATTGGAGAAGTTGAAAAATACCCTCTTTAAAAACAGCGGAATAAAGCGTATCAAAAAGAGTTTTTCCGCCCATACCGTCGTGGAAATCTTGTATTTGAGACTGTCTTTATCCATATCTCTTTTGAGATTGACGTGCATTATCTCAATGAGTTTATCCATATCCATATCTTCATACGGATTTGCGCCTATACGCGAAAAGAGTGAGAAATTACGCAACGTCTTCGACGGGAAAATCTTGCGCAAATTTATTGGCACGAAGAGCTGGATATCGTTGGCGTTTTGCACTTTGTCCTTGATTTGGCTTTCGTATATCGCCATCATAAACGCCGCGCCTAAGTATTCCGTCATCGTACACCCTTTTGCGTGACATAAGCCAAGCAATTGCTTGACGTCGCAATACATGTGGATAATTCCGTTGCCCGGGTTGTCAAATAAGATGCCGTTGATATGATACGCCTTTTTGCCTTGCAAGTCCTTGATCCTCAATTTGGAAAGAGGCACGCGCTTATAGTTCTTGAGAAAAGAATCCTCGAGTTCTTCGGGGGTGACGGGAGAGCCGACCGTGAGTATTTTTTGATCGGAAAATACTTCGTTGCCCAAGAGATTAAGATAAGTGTATACCAATGATTTGACGAATTCCGCCGCGCCCGTCGCGTCGCAAATTGCGTGGAAAAAGTCGCATACTATATGATTCTTGAAATAGCTTACTCTAAAACAATATCCGTTGCAGTTCTTGTCTGTGATCTTTTTAATGGAAGTGGGGTCGAGGGGATATATCGTCAACTTGGAGTGGTTGTGATCGAAATAATACCAAAACACGCCTTTCATAAGTCTGACGCGGTATCCCGGGAAACGACCTATCGTCAAAGACAGCGCTTCTTGCAAAATGTCAGCGTCAACCTCTTTTTTGAGATTGACACTCAAGCGAAAAATATTTTGGCTTTTTTTGTTGACCAACATCGGATATATCTTTGCAGAATTATCCAGTTTGCTCCAGGTCTCGAGAGATTTTGCCACGCGAATCCTTTTTTCGAGCCTTTTCGTAAGTTCCTGTGGCAATCTTGCTATCGATTTTCACGCTAAGTTCGTCTAACCAACACGCTCGTAACTCTGCTACGAGCGTAACGCTTATTCTCCTTATCGCAAAAATCGCTTACGCAAATTTGCTTACGGTCACTTATTCAAAGTCTCTATATTATTTAATTATTAACATTTTAATTGTAAATATTATACCATAATATATTCGACTTGGCAACTTCAAGTACCTGCCGTGTGAGATATTACACAAAATTTAGATAGAGGATCAACGCTTTGTTTTTTTGAATTTGCCTTCGGGGAGTTTGCGGGTGAGGATTGCGTCAAGTTCTTCGCACGTGCCTTGGGTAATATGCGTCTTGTCGATGACGTGACATTGGTTGGCGCCAATATACATAAAATAGTGCGTTGGAGTAGATATGACTTTATAAAAGTACGTGTAGTCGGCTTTGGTTTGGGAGAAAAAACTTTCTCCGCGTTTTTGCAAATGTTCGATACCGTCTTCGGTAAATCTATATATCTCCTTCGTCGGGTTTTGCAAAAATGGACTCGTCTTTTTGACAGTCCTTTGACCTATTGCGTTGAGGATCAACAAAATAGGGATAATTATTACGCCGACAATTATCAGATAAATGCCTGTAGATTTGTCTGCGTTGTCTTCTGCTATTACAACGCCAAATATTCCTATGCCTATAATAATCAAAGAAAATACGATGAAAATTTTGATCAATTTTTTCATACCCATTTTGTTGAGCGCTTTTTGCGCGATTGCGTCTAACTGCGTCTTAAATTCTATCATAGTACACCTCTGACTTTATTATATAAATTCAAGTTTAAAATGTCAATATAGTAT
>CAMWSW010000206.1 GCA_947176975.1 uncultured Clostridia bacterium
GCGATTGATAATACAATCGCTCTTATTTATATTGGTCGCTAAATGCTTTTAAATTTTTTTTAGTTTCATCTGGAAGATAATTGTATGGGGTGTCAGTAATTGCTCCCTCCAAAACGTATAAATGCACGAGGCAAACATTCGGGTATGCGTCTTTAAGTCGTAAGAAAGCACGTTTTGATCCAATCTCGACAAGTTTTTCCGCGCTGTCAATATCTACACTGCATAATTTGGCTTCCATTTCTTTGCCGATATTCATCATTTCAGTCAGCCTTGTCATAATTTGTTAATCCTATTTAAGTATTATCTTTGGTGCAATAAAATTTTAGTTCAAATCCGTTTTTGAGTAATCTGCAAAATCAGACGCTTCTTTAAGCTGTTTTTTGGATTGTTTTTTTGATCGGAACTTTTCTATAAATTGGGTTTCTTTCTGCACTATCTTATCTCCCCAAGGAGAAGAGTAGTTGTAAGGAGTGACAAAACCGCTGAAATCCTTTTGCGTACGCTCCAACAACAATGTTATCGTAATTACCAAAGCCATACATGGGTATGCCACAAACGTACCAGTATTTATCATTGAGTATCCCTCAAAGCCGATGAATACAGCCAGGCAGAAGAGATTAAATGAGTTTTTGCTATTTTTAAAGAGAATTTGCAAACGTACGATATAGAAATATCCGTAAGCTAAAATTCCCATAAATCCCATGCAAGCTATTATTTGGAAGAAAGTGGAGTGGAACCAATATATGCCGATTTCGCTTGGAGGCGTCAAAGACCCCATATATCCCTTGCCCACGCCGAAGAGCGGATGAGTTTTGAAAAGCTCCCACGCTTCTTTATACAAATTATTACGGTTTGACGTGCCGAAACCGCGATCCAACAATGCGCCGAACATGGTATTGATTTGTCGCATAAGACAGAAATAAATAATCAAGATGCCCAGCAGCACGACGCCCAGATAGAAGAAGTGCAGTTTTTTGTTGGGCGCTTTGATTATCGTGAATATCAACGCCACCACTCCGCTTATCGTGCCGAAGATTATTCCGCCTCTGCTAAATGTGAGAATAAGGCAGACGTATTGGAAGATGCCCAATGCAAGATATATCCAACCTTGGCGGTAGCGAGTGGAGAGGTACATGGTCAAAGCCGAAGTAAAGATCAAATAAGTTGCCAGTCCGTTTCTGTTTGCCCAGCCCACGTTCCATACGACGCTATACCAATCGTGTACGGGTACTTTGCTTTGAGCAATTACCGTAATAAGTTGACAGCACATTACCAAGCCGATATACATCATCGTCTTGGAAAAATACAACGGCACGTCGCGCTCGTCGTCGCGTTTGAGATAATGACTGTAAAGTATATAGAAAGCAGGTACGCCCAATCCCAACATAACGAAGTCGGGGAGCGCTCTCACAAAATCTTGTTTTATTAGAGTTCCCACGCCGCCCAAAAGCAAAGCGTACGCAACGGCAATCAATGGGAATAGCATTTTTCCCAATTTAAATTCGTGTTTTCCGTTTTTGACAAGGAAGAAAACGAAGCATATGCCGAGAGGTATGGCAAGAGGCCATAAATAAGTATAGTCGGAGAAGTCGTAAGAATAAATCAGCAAGACTGCGCTGAACAAGTTGACGGTCAACGGCAAAATATCGTTTGCGCCCAAAAGAGCAAGACAAGCAAGCGCGACTGCGCCCGTTATTCCCAAAGGCGCGCATTTCGTCACCCAACCTATAAAGACGACGATACATACCAAAGCCAAATAAAAGTCCGTATATACGAATTTATTGATAAAGCTTTGGTACTTGCCGTATTGCGTTTTTATATTGTCTAATACTTTTGATTGTGTCATTATTCTCCTGACAGATAACAACTCCTATCTGCGCACTATCCATATTATTATAAAGCATTTGTGGAAAAAGAGCAAATAAAAGAGCTATAAAAATATAAGTAAATAAAATTACTGTATAAATGACGAAAGATATATTTTGACGTTGACTTTGTTTGCGGTATAGGGCTAAAATTATATATATGAAGAAATATGATAAAAAAGTTTTGATATTGCTCAACGCTTACGCAAAGCTGCCTGCATTTTTGCATCAGGCGAACAGGTTGAAAGAAGAATTTGCCGAGCTCGGAGTTGAGGCGGATGTAAGACGCAACGACGAGTTTTACGCGTACTTGGACGACAGCGGAAGATTGCAAAGCAAGTTGAGCGGATATGACGCTTGCATATATCTCGATAAAGACAAGTATACGTCGCAGATGTTGGAGAAATGCGGTTTGCGCCTTTTCAATTCGCACGACGCCATCCAAGCGTGCGACGATAAGATGACGACTGGTATTTTGCTTGCAAACAATGGCGTGCCTATGCCCAAGACATTGGCGGGATTGTTGTGCTACGACCTTGACGAGCCTGTCAAAAAGAGCAGTCTCGATATCGTCGAAAGCGAGCTTGGATATCCGCTTATCGTCAAGACGTGTTACGGTTCTCTCGGCAAGGGAATATTTAAAGTCGACGGCAGGTCTCAACTCGAAAAGATAGCAGAGCAAGTCAAGGGAGTTCCGCATTTATATCAACAGTATATTGCGTCAAGTCACGGCAAGGATATTAGAGTAATCGTCATAGGCGGTAAGGCGGTCGCAGGTATGCTTCGCAAATCCCAAGGCGATTTTAGGTCGAATATAGAGCTTGGCGGTGTGGGGAAGAGAATAAAGCTATCGCAAGAAGTAATTGATTTAAGCGAAAAGGCAGCGAAATTATTGAGACTCGACTATTGCGGTGTAGACGTGCTAATCGGCGACGACGGGTATTATATTTGCGAAGTCAATTCCAATGCCTTTTTCGGTGGGATAGAGAGTGTGACAA
>CAMWSW010000207.1 GCA_947176975.1 uncultured Clostridia bacterium
TACTTTATGTGCAAAAAAATTGCAATATCTTTGGGTCAGTAAAAGTATACTTTTTTTGGAATCGTGAAAATTTCGTATTAAATTCGTCTTTTTAAAGAATAAAAAATGCCACGCATTGAATTTGCGTGGCTTGTAATTTATTATTTAATTTGATTGAGATTTCTCCACTGCGGTCGAAATGACATTATAAATCTATTTTAACTTATCTACAAGATACTTGCCCGTATAGCTCTTGGGATTCTTTGCGACATCTTCGGGAGTACCCGTAGCGACTACAGTACCGCCGTTGTCTCCACCTTCGGGACCAAGGTCAATGATATGATCTGCTACTTTGATTACGTCAAGGTTGTGCTCTATTACTATGACGGTATTGCCTTTGGACACAAGTCTTTGGAGTATCATTATGAGCTTTTTGACGTCCGCCGAGTGAAGTCCCGTAGTAGGCTCGTCAAGGATATACACCGTCTTGCCCGTCGAACGCTTGGACAGCTCTGTCGCAAGTTTTACTCTTTGCGCCTCGCCGCCCGAAAGCGTAGTCGCGGGCTGACCGAGCTTGACGTAAGAAAGTCCTACGTCGTTGAGCGTGGATATTTTGTTGTATATCTGCGGTACGTTGCGGAAAAATTCGCAAGCCTCGGCAACCGTCATTTCAAGTACGTCATAGATACTCTTGCCCTTGAATTTGACTTGCAAGGTCTCTCTGTTGTATCTCTTGCCGCCGCATACGGCGCAAGGCACGTAGACGTCGGACAAGAAGTGCATTTCTATCTTTTTGATACCGTCGCCGGCGCAGTTTTCGCATCTGCCTCCCGCAATGTTGAATGAGAATCTACCGCTCGTATATCCTCTCGACTTTGCGTCGGGAGTCTTGGCGTATAGGTCTCTTATTGCTGTAAATACGTTGGTATACGTCGCAGGATTGGAACGCGGAGTTCTGCCTATCGGGCTTTGGTCTATGGCAATGACTTTGTCAAGTTCTTCTATGCCGAGTATCTCCTTGCAGTTGACGGGACGCTCAACGCTTCCGTTGAGTTTGTTCTGCAATACGGGATATAATACTTCGTTGATGAGCGAAGATTTACCGCTTCCGCTCACGCCTGTGATTACACAAAACGTGCCAAGCGGAATATCTACGTCGATACGCTTTAGATTATTCTTGACAGCGCCTCTAATCTGCAAATATTTTCCGTTGCCTTCCCGTCTTTGCTCGGGAAGTTCGATGACCTCTCTGCCCGACATATACGCGCCGGTGATTGACTTCTCGCACGCCATGACTTCTTCGGGAGTACCGCATACGACGACTTCTCCGCCGTTGATGCCCGCGCCCGGTCCTATATCGACGATATAGTCGGCTTCGCGCATAGTGTCCTCGTCGTGCTCTACGACGATAAGCGTATTGCCAAGGTCTCTCAATCTCTTCAAGGTCGCCAAAAGCTTGTCATTATCCCTTTGGTGAAGACCTATGCTCGGCTCGTCCAAAATATACAGCACGCCGACAAGTCCGCTGCCTATCTGCGTGGCAAGACGTATTCTCTGCGCCTCACCGCCAGAAAGCGTGGCAGACGAACGCGTGAGCTGGAGATAGTCAAGTCCGACGTTAACCAAAAAGCCAAGACGCGCCTTAATCTCCTTGAGTATCTGATTGGCGATAATGCTCTGCGTTTTGTCAAGTTGCAAATTCTCGAAAAACGCCAAAGCTTTGTCTATGGACAGGGCGCACACTTCGTGGATATTGAGACCGCCCACGGTCACGCCAAGTACTTCTTTCTTGAGCCTCTTGCCGTCGCATACGTCGCAGTGCGCTTCCGCAAGAAATCTTGAGAGCTCGCCTCTCATAAAATCCGACGTCAACGCCTTGTATTTGTCCATAAAGTGATTGGCTACGCCGTCGAAATTGTAATTGGTAACGCCGTCGGAAAATCTTCTGTTGACTTGCACCTTTTCGCCGTCGCCGTACAAAAGCACGTTGAGCGCTTTCTTGGGCAAATCCTTGACGGGTACGTGCGTGGAAAAGTTGTATTTCTTGCCAAGAGCTTCGTATATCGTGTGCGGATAGTTGAAGTATTCCATACTCCAACCGCCCACGTCCAACGCGCCCTCGCTTATAGACTTGTCCCATTTGACAAACTTCTGCGTGTCAAGTACGTTCTTGAATCCCAATCCCAAACACTCGGGACAAGCTCCAAACGGAGAGTTGAAAGAAAACATACGAGGTTGTAATTCCTCAATGCTGATATCGCAATCGGGACACGCGTACTTGGTGGAATATAATGATACTTCGCCGTTGACTTCCACTTCGACGAGACCTTCGGCAAGTTTGAGAGCCGTCTCAAGGCTGTCTGTAAGTCGTCTGCCCACTTCATCTTTGATGACGATTCTGTCGACAACGATTTTGATATTGTGCTTGAAATTCTTGTCAAGCGTCACTTCTTCGTCGACGATATTGTATTCGCTTCCGTCAACTATAATACGGCTGTAACCGCTCTTACGGTATCCGTCGATTTGCTTGGAATACTCGCCCTTTCTGCCTCTTACGACGGGAGCAAGCACGCGTACCTTTGCGCCTGCGCCCACGCTCATTACCTTGTCGGCAATCTGATCGACGGACTGCTGGACTATTTCCTTACCGCAGTTGGGACAATGCGGAATACCTATACGCGCATACAAAAGTCTCAAATAGTCGTATATTTCCGTCACAGTTCCAACAGTAGAACGGGGGTTGTGCGACGTCGTCTTTTGGTCAATGGATATTGCAGGCGAAAGACCGTCAATATAGTCGACGTCGGGCTTGTCCATCTGCCCTAAAAATTGCCTTGCGTATGACGAAAGGCTCTCCATATA
>CAMWSW010000208.1 GCA_947176975.1 uncultured Clostridia bacterium
CAACAAGACTTTGCAAAGCGCAATAGAAAGTTTAATTTAGATTCTTCGACAAGCTCAGAATGACTCGTTTAAAGTGAAACTTCCGCCTTGAATGCGTCATATGATAATTTAAAACCAAACAAAAAAGGACTGCCAATATGGGCAGTCCTAATTTTATATGGAAAAATTTAATTTATTTTGAGCGGTTGAATTGCGTTCTGATTGTGGGATTTTGCACGCAAGGTATCTCTTTGTCTTCAAGTATCTTTTTTACCAATTCAAAGTTTTCTATTTTCGCCATTGTCATAGAGGTAATCTTGCCAAATGCGCCTGCGTTGGCTACGTGACGGAAGTTGAGAGTAACGCTCGCGTATCTTTCGTCGTGCTGGACGTATGAATAATCTGCTATATTTTCGTACTCATTGTAAAAATATGAGTTGTTGTTTTTTGACGTAAAGATTACGCAAGTCTCCGTCATTATGAAGATTAGTTGGGGATTTTGCCAACGGTGCGTACGGCCGTATACGATTATCCATACAATACCTGCTACAGTCAAGACTATAAGAGTGATTACCACTGCGCCGAATCCAAAGACGCTCATTGCAAAAAAGATGCCAATCAAGGTTATCAATGGAATAAATGTCAATATAGTTGGTAATTTACTTGAGTGACAATTACTTCTCCAAAGTACGTTTTCAAAGTCAATTGCGTCCATAACTTCTCCTATACAAATAAATCAATAAGATATTTAAATTATATTACTTTGCAAATGTACTGTCAAGGATATATTTTGCCGATATGGCAATAATGAGTATGAATATAATTTGGAAAGGAAGAGTATGGATAAAAAGAATATTGCCGTAGTTACCGGCGCAAGCAGCGGAATCGGAAAGGAGTTTTTGAAATTGCTTTTGAAAGAGCAAGAGCTTGATGAGTTGTGGGCGATAGGTCAGAGCGAAGACAGGCTCAAGGAGGTCAAAGAATTTGACAAAGCGCGAGTGCGTATTTTTGCAATGGACTTGACGGAGCGAAAAAACCTAGACATTATCGAGGCTTTGATTGTCAGCGAAAGCGTCAACGTCAAGTGGCTCGTCAATTGCGCGGGTTACGCCAAGTTTTGCGATTTCGCAGGTATTGACAGATATACTTCGATAAATATGATAGATCTCAATATAAGCGCGCTCGTCGCAATGGGGCTGATATGTTTGCCGTATATGCAAAAGGGCGGGCATATAATCAATATGGCGTCGCAAGCGTCCTTTCAACCTTTGCCGTATCAAAATATTTACAGTTCCACAAAGGCTTTCGTTCGCAACTATACGAGAGCGCTCAACGTGGAATTGAAGGGCAGAGGCGTCGTTGCGACGGCGGTATGTCCAGGCTGGATGCAGACCCGACTTATCGAGAGGGCAATCGTCAAGGGCGAAAAGGGTACGAGAGTCTTTCCGCATATAGTCTATCCCGACGTCGTGGCAAAAAAGGCAATCAAGGACGCCAAAAAGTCAAAAGATATATCTATATACGGACTTTATACCAAGCTGTCGCATATCGTCGCCAAGATGCTGCCTCAAAGATGTATGATGGGCATTTGGCTGAGACAACAGCGTCTGAAGAATACTCCCAAAATCAACAATTGAGACTCTCAAGCAATTCGTTGAATATTTCTATATGCAATTCCTCGTCTTGTGCGATACGCAAGAGAAGTTCGCTCAATGAGACGTTGTTGATACAAGCCGCCGCTCTGCGGTAGTTGCATATCGCTTGCCCTTCGGCGGCGATATTGTTTTGCAAAAAGCATATGGGATTTTGGTTGTAGTTGAGGTTGGAACCCGACCAAAAGCAAGTGCTTCCGCCCATAATTGGGTCTCCGCCCATTTTGACGATTGCTTCGCCGAGCAACGCGTGGTGTCTCATCTCCGTCTTGGCAATTCCCGTCAAACAGTTGGCGAGAGTCTCGTCAATGCCGTCGGTGAGATAACGTTGATATAGATATTGCGTGGTGGCAGTCAATTCGCCTGCGCGTCCGCAATATAAATCCATAAGCATTCTCAAATCGCCGTGAGCGCAAGTCCCTCTTACCTCGGGGTACGGAGTGTCTAAAGCGTATTTACCGTTCATGTATGTAGCTCCCTTTTGAGTATTCAAGATTATTTGAATACGTTTATATCCCATACTATGAAAGGACGGATTTTTATGTGAGAAAATTTTTGTTAAAAATCGTTGTGTTTTTCAAATTGATATGCTATTATAATATGGCAGTCATATCGACGGAGGTAAAAAATGAACTATATAATGTTGCTGGGAGAGGCAATCTTCCAACCAAATATAACAAGTTGGCTTCGCCCTTTGATATTGGCGCTGTGTCTGGTGCTTGGCATCACGGAGATAGTCGTCATATTGATGCAAAAGCCACAGAATGAAAATATCGGTGTCATCGGCGGACAGGAAATGGACTCTTATTCCAAGAAGAATAAGTCAAAATCCAAGGATAGCATTTTGAAGAAGTTGACGATTACGTTTGCAGTCCTTTTAGCGGTACTTGCGCTTTTCTTCTTCATTACGTATATCCAAAAATAAGACGCATCTTACAATCAGACAAAGTTATCGCCTAAGACACAAAGTCAAGGGCGATTTTTTATTGGCAAGAGAAAAATATAATTTAATAATTCTTAAATGCGCCTTTTGCGCTATTTGTGCCGACGGCTTCGTGCGTGTACATATAGTACACTTGCTCTCCGCTGTCGACAAAAATATCATCAAAATTCGTTATTTAATATCTTATTAAATTATAATTTTCTCTTGCGGGATGTTTTGTGTAATTAGTAATATATAAAATATAAAAAAACA
>CAMWSW010000209.1 GCA_947176975.1 uncultured Clostridia bacterium
CTTTGATTTTTCAAATCTATCTTTTATGGATAGCACAGGCATAGGTATGTTACTGGGTAGATATAAAAATCTCAAAAAGCGTAACGTACCCATATTTATTAGCAATGCGCGCGGACACGTTGACTTTATACTGTCCACGGCGGGAATATACACAATAATGAAGAAAATAAGTTAATAGGCGAGGTTAAATATGAACGAATTCAAACTAAAATTATTGTCCAAGACGGGTAATGAAAGCTTTGCAAGGAGTTGCGTTTCGGCATTTTGTCTTGAGCTAAATCCGACGTTGGAAGAAATAAACGACGTAAAGACGGCTGTATCGGAAGCCGTGACCAACTGTATTGTACACGCGTACAACAACTCTCAAGAGGAGAAATACATAGATCTATCCGTACGTATAGAAAATGGAAAAGTTGAAATAATTATAGAGGACGAAGGGTGCGGAATTGATGACGTTGAACAGGCTATTCAACCTTTCTATACAACCAAGCCCGATCAAGAGCGGAGCGGAATGGGCTTTACGCTTATAAAAACTTTTATGGATAAAGTGGATATCATCTCTCAAAAAGACAAAGGAACAAAAGTGATAATGCAAAAAGAATTTAAGAAGGAATGATATGCTTGATTATCAAACAACAATAGATTTGCTCAATCTGGCAAAGGCAGGCGACGAAAGCGCAAAAGGTACGCTGATAAGCGAAAATATGCCGGTGATAAAGAGCATTGCAAGACGGTATAGGAACAAGCAAGTTGAGTACGACGACCTTTTGCAACTCGGAGCTTTGGGACTTGTCAAGGCAATCAACAACTTCGATTTGTCTTTCAACGTCAAGTTTTCCACTTACGCAGTGCCAATGATTGCGGGAGAAATTAAAAGATTTATAAGAGACGACGGCTCGATTAAGGTCTCGAGGGCAATGAAAAGCCTTTGCAGCAAAATCCAAACGTATCTCAATGACTGTTACGCCAGCGATCTCAATCCCACGATCAAACAAATTGCGACGCACTTCGGAGTAGAAGAACAAGAAGTCGTATTTGCTATGGACAGCAATAAATATCCCGTTTCAATATTTGAAAAGTATGAGGACGACAACAGTCAGTGCGTGATGGATAAGCTGGCATCCAACGAAACAAGCGAAGATATGATAAACAAAATTTTGCTCAAAGACTGCATTGATTCTTTGCCCGATAGAGAGAAAAAAGTGATAATCTTGCGGTATTACAGAGACAAGACGCAAAGTGAAATCGCGCAAATGCTAGGCGTGTCGCAGGTGCAAATATCGCGAATAGAGAGCAAAGTAATCAATCAGTTAAAACAAGCATTAGCCTAATAAGTATAATTCACCGCCTTATGGACAACATCCTAAAAGGGGGTGATTTTTTTATGAAAAGTCCGCTATTCAAAGACAACGTCGAGGACAGGGAAATCAGATTTAAAGCTCCCGAAGAAATTGACGTGATTCATAATAAAACGCAGTTGTTGAAAAAGAGGTGAGATAATGGAAGACAAACAATATATGGAATACGTGCACGCAAACGCGCAAAAAAGTAATCATATCGTCACGCTTGTATGGGCGTTTATAGTAGGCGGTATAATTTGTTGTATAGGTCAAGGTTTTGGAGACTTGTTTAGGTTTGCGTTGCCAAATTGGGAAAAATCAAAAATTGCCGCGCTTGTGAGCATGGTTATGATATTCTTGGGATCTTTCCTCACGGGCTTGGGCGTATACGATAAGTTGGGCGCAAAGGCTGGCGGCGGATCTATAGTGCCAATCACGGGATTTGCAAATTCCGTCGTATCTCCGGCAATGGAGTTCAACAAAGAAGGCATAGTATTGGGTATGATGGCAAAGATGTTTGTCGTCGCAGGTCCTATCATTGTCGCTGGCACGGTATCTTCGGTGGTGTCGGGCGTGATTTACTATATCGTAGGGCTCTTTCAGTAATTTACCCGATACCCACCGCAATAGAATATATCTAAATGCGTTCTTTTGCCGTCTTTCACACGGCGCTCAGTCGACGTACATCTAGTACGCCTTGACTTCGACGCCGATACGAAATACAATCAAAATTACGCTATTTAGACGCTTCGCGATTTTAAAATTATATTCTATTGCAATTGTTATCGGGTGAATAGAAAATTTTCAGATATAAATATATAGAGGAGATAAGTTAATAGTATATGAAAGTCGGTAAACAAACGTATTTGCTTGACAACAAAGTATATATTCAGTCGGCGTATTCTTTGGCAGGTCCGTATGAGTCGAAGGGTAACTTCAGAGATTATTTTGACAGCGTGATGGAAGACGACGAGTGGAAGTGCAAGTCGCACGAAATGGCAGAAATCGAGATGCAAAGATACGTAATAGGCGAATGTCTGTCAAAAGTCAACGTGTCGCCCCTCGATTGCGGAGCTATTATGGGCGGTGATTTGATAAATCAAATCGTGCCTACATCTTTTTCCGCAAGAGATTTTCACACGCCGTTTTTGGGATTATACAATGCGTGCGCGACCTTCGGCGAAGCGCTGTCGATTGGCTCGACACTCGTCAACGGTGACTTTGACAAGGTAGTATGCTGCACGAGTTCGCACTACGCGACTGCCGAAAGACAGTATAGATATCCGCTTGAGCTAGGCACTCAACCCACCCCGGAATCGCAGTGGACAGTCACGGGCAGCGGAGCGGTTTTGCTGACAAAAAAGGCGGGTGAATATCCGCTCGTAAAAGGATATACCATTGGACGAGTGCTTGACTTCGGTCTGACCGATCCCAACAAC
>CAMWSW010000210.1 GCA_947176975.1 uncultured Clostridia bacterium
GTCCATATAGAACGCGTCGCGTCCCATACCGAACGCCTTGACAAATTTGTTGCCGTCTCTGCCGCTTACGTAGGCTTGAACTTCGGCTTTAGTCACAACCCCGCCCTCAACTAAATCGTATTGAAGTTTGCCCTTCTTGAACTCGCCGTCGTTCGCAAGTTTCTCAAATGCCTTGTAAAATCTCTCGGCAATTGTGTCATTGGAAATTTGATTATAATAATACTTGTAGACATAATCGTCATTGGTATCTGCCAAAGCATAATCGCCGAATATCATACACGATCCGACAATCATCACAACTGCTATGGCAAGAACCGCCGTCAAAACGCCTACGCGCTTGGTCAAAGATTTCATAAAACCTCCAATCTAATTTTGTTTTCTATATTATACAAAATTAGGTGAATATTTGCAAGTCATTTGAAAAACAATACCGCCCAAACGGACGGTATCGAATTAAACAAAATCTTATCTACGTCATTGACAAATCATGCCAAGCCGTACTCTTTGCACAATGCGTCGGCTATGTCGTCATACTGTTGTTGTTCAGCCGTATTTTGATAAGCGTCCTTAAGTGAGCGTAAATACTTAAAGTCAATACTGTCAAATTCATATTGCACTTTTGCCAAACATTGTTTTACCGCATTGGAATCGGACGAGCTATAGCTATCGTCGCTATTCGACGTCTTATATTGTATCACTCCTCCGTCGTCACTGCTACTATTACACATTATAGACAGCGATTCGCCGTCAGTGTCTCCATATATATAATACGTAGGTTTTCCATCGCTGATTGTTAGCATCTTTGCGGAAAACTCTTTATCGCTTATATAATTGATATCCCACTTATAAACGCTTTCGCCAACCTCGCCGTCGCTACCGTAAAGATAAACAATTATATGCGTTCCTTCTGACAAGATAACTGCGTATGAGGTGGATGGCGAAACATTCTCTTTTCTGTTTATCTTAATAGGCTTCGCGTAAATCTTATCTGTCTCGCAAATTTGATTGACCAATTCGCCGTAAGCGCGAGCCGAGAGAAAATTCCTTATCGCAAATTCATCAATAATCTTTTCTTCTATTACCTCTTTACCTTCAACCGTGTTCATATAGTCGTAGATCTCTTTGAGTGCAGCAGACTTTTCAAATCCATTGCTATCGCCGCTTCCGAGTTCTTCCGACAGTGCCGACGTCAATGCAACACTGCTTGTTAATCTTGAGCTATACTCATTGAGCACTGCCGTCATTACGCGCCTAAAGTGTTGAACTTCGTTTACGCCATTACCGTCTTCTCCGCTGCCAATACTTCCGCTCGGCTGTCCGCTACCGTTTTCTCCACTGTTATCCTTTCCGTCGCAAGCAACTAGAGCAATCATAATGCTCATTATGCATAACAGCGAAATTATTAAAGTGATTTTCTTCTTCATTTTTCTCTCCTTTTTATCAAATATATATTCAATATTATTATTTTTTTAATGCCAAAACGTAACTGTCGTCTATTCTCCTAAATACTTCTTCCAATTCCAGCGAACCGTCAAGACAAATCGTTATCCATGACTTTTTGTTCATATGATAAGCTGAAAAATATCTCTTGCCGTCTATTACCTTCTCAACTTCCTGTGGGCTCATACGCAAATCTAAAATTTCCATTTTCTCTTCGCCGTCAAGTCCGATTTTGTTCTTTGCCACAGTCAAGAGCGCGCCGTACCATTTCCTATTATCCTTTCTGCGCCAAATAGCATTGTCGTCAAACTTTTTCCACAAAAACTCCAACTCGTCGCCGTATTTGTCTCTCACGTACTGTATGACAGCTTGCGAGTATTTGCTCTTGAACACTTGCGTAATGCAACATTTGTCTGCTATATCCGAAAGTACTCTTTCATAATCCTGCCGTACCTCGCCGACAAAACTACCCACCGCGTCTTCTGCCAAAAACAAAGTATAAGGCTCTTGCGTCTCCAAATCGACGACTTGTGTATTTATATTTCCCTGTCCGTCAATCTCCACCGTCATTGACATTTGACCGTCTATTAAGCAAGTATTATATGAATACTTTTCGTCTACTCTTGCAAAGCCGTAATGTGGCAATTTGTCAAAATCAATGACTTTTCTCTTGAAAATTTCCTCAACTATTTTATTACTCATATTTGCCTTTGTTTTGCTCTATAAATTCTCTGGTATATACTTTTGGCAAATTCGAACTGCGAAGCAACTTCCAAAACTTGCTTGCAGCTTTCAATTTATCAGCGTAAATATCGTTTGTTTTGTCAGCGCAAAAGTCTTTTAGAAATTTGTTCCACTCACAACTTGAATTGTCGTATTTAGCATATACCCTCTTGCCGAGTTTTATATCAAGCAAGTCGCCAAGCGTAAAACTTTCGTCGCCGTTTTCCTTTACCGCCCTTGCCGTCGCAACCATATCCGCCGTAAACTTAAAATTCTTATCCTCCGTCTGCGATATAAAAAACTCTCTGAATCTAGGTCCGAAAGTAAAACCGCACTCAATAAGCCCCGTATTCATGGTCAACTCTTTTACAATAGCGGGCTTGATCTTAATTTGCGGTTTGTGCAGTATCTTGACTCCGTCAAAATACGCCTTTATTATCTCATTGAGTCGGCTTTTACCGTCTACGTACTCCAATCCCAAGCCTTTGCAAATAGCTTGCAACTCTTCTGCATACCAATAATATTTGCTAAACTCTTCATACGAGTGAATATCTTGGAATTTAGGTCTCTGCATATTTATATTG
>CAMWSW010000211.1 GCA_947176975.1 uncultured Clostridia bacterium
GATTGCCGACTTATCCTTACCGCCCGCAACGCCGAGATTTGCGCCTTGCGACTCTCCTATTCCGTTGACTACGCAACCCATTACGGCAATCTTAAGATTGCGTTTGATATCCTTGCACATCTCTTCTACTTGCTCGGCAAGCGACTTGACGGCAATATTTGTACGCGCGCAAGTCGGACAGGATATAATCTCGCAATATGGATAGGGATATTTGTCGCACGCTTTGAGAATATCCTTTGCAGCCTCAACTTCTTTGACGGGATCGTCGCTCAACGATACTCTTATAGTATCGCCTATTCCTTCGCAAAGCAACGCGCCAATGCCGATAGCAGACTTGACCAATCCCGTGTGATAAAGTCCCGCTTCCGTGACACCCAAGTGCAAAGGATAATCGCAAGCCTTATCAAGTAATCTATAGGTGTCAAGCATAACTTTGACATTGGACGACTTGGCGGATATGACAATATCGTAAAAGTTGCATTTCTCAAGCACGCTGACATATTCCAATGCGCTGTCTCTCATTGCCACCGCCAAAGGCTTTGACTTGTGCGCGCTATCAAGCGATCCTCCGTTGACGCCTATTCGCAAAGCAACGTTTCTTTCTTTGAGATAATCGGCAAGATACTTTGCCTTGTCCACTCCGCCGATATTGCCGGGGTTGATGCGTATTTTGCTCACTCCCGCGTCTGCGGACATAAGCGCAAGTTTGTGCGAAAAATGTATGTCGGCAATTATAGGTACGCTAACGGCTTTGATAATCTCTTTCAACGCAACTGCGCTCTCTTCGTCGGGCACAGAACACCTCACGAGTTGACATCCCGCGTCTTCCAAAGCCTTGATTTGCTTGATAGTGCCGTCAATATCCGACGTCTTGGTATTCGTCATAGACTGAATAGTCACGTTGCCGTCGCCTATTGAGATATTTCCTACTTTAACTTGCCTTTTCATTTTATCCTCATATCGTACTTATTTTTGTTTATACGTTGACTTTTACTTAAAAAAGTGCAGTAAATCCAATAATATCGCTAAGGCAAGCAAGACTATAAGTCCCACGAAGTGGACAGTGCCCTCTACCTTGCGATTGATAGGCTTGCGTCTTATACCCTCAATAATGGCAAAGACGATTCTCGAGCCGTCCAAAGCAGGAAGCGGCATTACGTTCATTATTCCTATAGACACCGACAAAATACAAAATCCGTATATTATCGCCGGTATGCCCGCCTGCACGAGTTGAGCAAGCGAGAAGATTGCCGTAGCCGTTCCGCCCATTGATTCGCTGACGGATACCGAGCCGTTGAAGACCTGCTTGAGAGATTTGCCCGTCACTCTCAACACGTCGTATCCAAACGCCGCACCGTGTCCCAATGCCTTGCCGAAAGAGAGTTTTTGCACGCTGAAAGCTCCCAAAGCCATGCCCAACCCTTTGTTTTTGCTTACGCTTTCCACGAGTATTTTATCTCCGTTTTCGTCGACCTCTCCGCTATCCGAATAAGTCAAGTAGTATTGTTTCGTTATGCTGAGCGTACGTTTTTCGCCCGCTCTCAACACCACAACCGACAAATCGTCGTCACCGTTTGCGATAAGTTCGCTCAATCTGTTGTACTCAAGCAAACTGTACGCATCCTTGCCGTTGACAGACAAAATCACGTCGCCTTGCTTGAGTTGTTGAGAATCCTCTATAATTTGATATGAATCTCCGTCGACGTACTCAACGTGTTGATATACTTCTCCAACCACGGGAAAATACTCTCCGTACGCGCTGAAAAATATCGTAATTACTATAAAGGCAGACAAGAAATTGAAGCCCGCGCCTGCAAACAATACGATAATTCTCTGCCATACGGGACGGTTGTTGAAATCGTGCGGATCTTTGCTTTCCTCGTCCTCTCCGCCAAATGCGCAAAAACCGCCAAACGGAAAAGGACGGATTGAAAAGACTTCTCCCGTCTTCTTATTAGTCCTTGAAAATATCTTCGGTCCAAATCCTATTGCAAACTCGTTTATCTTGAATTTGAAGAGTTTGCCGAAAGTATAGTGTCCCAACTCGTGCAACACTACCATAAGCATAAGACAGAGCAAAGCCACCAAAATATATCCAATCCATTTGAGTACTTCGACTCCGCTTACTGCCAACGTCAATATCATTTTCACCTCACCCGATAAGAGAGAGAACGTAACTTCTCACTTCACCGTCCACTTTATATATTTGCGCTTCGCTCTCAATTCTCTGTCCTTGATAGAACTTATCCAAAGCGCATCTTATATAATAAGGTATGTCGTAAAATTTGATTTTATTATCTAAATAGGCTTTTACGAGAATTTCGTTTGCCGAGTTCATAATCACGGGCGCAATTCCCTTTTCTTTTGCGCAGTACTTTGCTATTGCAAGACAGGGAAATCTCTCCTCATCTGCCTCTTCGAAAGTCAAATTCTTGCCTATAAAGTCATATGTATTGAAAGCGTATTCGCCCCTCTGGGGATATAGCATTGCTATCTGAATTGGCAATCTCATATCGGGATAACTCATCTGCGCGATGACGCTACCGTCGGCGTACTCCACCATACTGTGCACTACGCTCTGTCTGTGTACGAGTACTTTTATATCGTCGACGTCCACGCCGAATAGGTGCATTGCCTCTATTATCTCAAGTCCTTTATTCATAAGAGTTGCGCTGTCGATAGTCACCTTTGCGCCCATATCACAGTTGGGATGCTTGAGAGAGTCGAAAGCTTTT
>CAMWSW010000212.1 GCA_947176975.1 uncultured Clostridia bacterium
CCGACAAAAAGCTAAACGAAAGGGAAAAACTCCGCCTCGAGCTCTCGCTCAACTGGGCGCAGAAACTTAAAAAGGCGGGCGATAGGGTGCTGGCGAGGGGCCACTATCCGCCTTTTGACGCGACATTTAATGACAGTGAGTATACCGCATTGTTTGAAGAATTCGGGGTGGATAGCGTTGTGTACGGACACTTGCACGGAAAGGATTGCAGGGCAGTAAGATATCTTGAAAAGAATTCTGTCAAGTATTATTTGACGTCTTGCGATCAGGTGGATAATAAATTGATTAAGATTTGTTCATTTAATTAAAGAGATAGTGGTCAACAATTTTTTAAAGAAATCCCTCAAAAGATTCTATTAAATAGTTATGCGACAAGGCTTTAAAAAACAACGTGATAAAGCCTTAAACCTCTTCATGCGAAATTCTTTCCAATTTTTTCCCAAAAATGCCGACTTATCCACAAAATTGCCGAAAAATGTGGATAAATCGGTGGATAAATCCGACTCAAAAATATAATATATAATGATAAAACATTTTATTATATACTATAGTATATAATATTTAAGAATAAAGAAAAAAATAATTTTTGAAATAAATTTGGGAAAATTTTGGAAAAACTTTTGCAATTTTTATTGACAAAGATTTCTTTTATCTGTATAATGATTGTGTAACAGTAAAGGAGACGCAATGAAAGCACTTTTCGGAAGTATCAAAATACAAGCAGACGAGAGAGGACGTATCAGAATACCGTCTTCGTTCCGCGAGTATTTCGGAGCAGAAGAGACTCTTTACTGTACGGTTATCAACGGAGCAAAGTGCTTGACGATTTTTGGCGAAGCTACGATGGATAATTTGTATTCCCAAATGGGACAATCAATTATCGGCGAGACGGAGAACCAATGCAGATTCAGAGATTTTATGGAAAGCATCCACGTTATCAATGAGGACAAGCAGAAGCGCTTCACGCTTACTCAAGACAAAGACGACATCTATTTTGAAGTCGAGCGCGAAATGGTCTTTGTTGGTATGTTCAACAAGTTGGAGCTTTGGAAGAAGAGCGATTACGACGAGTACAAAGCGCAGCGTAAGCAAACTACGGGCGGAGTAATGACCAATGCCGAAGGCAAACCGTTGACTTGGTGATGAGATGGAATTCAAGCACAAGCCGGTAATGCTTCAGGAGTGCATAGAGGGATTGAAGATAAATCCCGACGGAGTTTATCTCGATTGTACGCTTGGAGGCGGAGGACACAGCAGCGAAATACTTGCAAGACTCAAGGGCGGAAGGCTTATCGCAGTAGACAAAGACGCAGACGCGTTGGAAAGCGCTCAAAAGAGACTTGAAGAGTATAAAGACAAAATCACTTATATCCACGACGATTTCAAGAACGTCATAAATCACTTGGACGAACTTGGAGTGGAGAAACTGGACGGAGTGTTGATAGACCTTGGAGTATCGTCCTATCAACTCGACAATGCAGACAGAGGATTTTCCTATAATGCAGACGCTCAATTGGATATGAGAATGGACCAAAGCCAATATCTAGACGCAAAGAAGGTTGTCAACGAGTATTCTCAAGAGACTTTGGCTGATATAATATGGCGATACGGTGAGGACAAACTGTCTCGGACGATAGCAAAGGATATCGTAGAGTACCGCAAGACAAAGGCGATTGAGACTACGGGAGAGCTTGCAAAGATAGTCGAAGAGGCTTATCCGGCAAAACTAAGATGGAAGTTTGGAAATCCCTGTAAGAGAACATTCCAAGCCATACGGATAGAAGTAAACGGCGAACTGAAAGAATTGGACAGAGTAGTCAATGATTTAAGTTTGAGGTTGAAAGCAGGTGGAAGAATATGTATTATTACTTTCCACTCGTTGGAGGACAGGATAATAAAAAGAGTGTTTGTGGAACTCAACAAAGAATGTATCTGTCCGCCGCATCAACCTATATGTACTTGCAACAAGAGAAAGGACGTTGAGATAATCACAAAAAAACCGCTGGTTGCAAGCGAGCAAGAACTTGAGGATAATTCCCGCGCCGGTTGCGCAAAGTTGAGAATTGCCGAGAGGGTATAAAATAGTAAACGATAAAAGAATTTATAAGATATAAAGGTGTATTTAAAAGGAGGTGTATTATGGCATTGAGATTAAGAGAAAGAGACAGAGTGGACGAGTTTGCCAATTACGAGCAAGAAGTTCCTGAGAGAGAGGTATACATAAGACAAGCCGGATATTCGCAACAAGATTACATGGGCGGATATAACAACAACTATACTTACAATCAGGGATATGGATATCAATCTCAGCCGCAATACACGGGCTATTTCCAAACTCAGGCGTCGCAATACGTCAACAATGGATTTAGTACTCCTCAATATAATTACAACTACAATTACGTGAGCCCGGAGCAGTATCAACAAGATTTGCAGTTCCATCACGTCAACAAAATCAATCGAATCTGTGAGCGTGAATCTTGGAGAAAGAAATTCACCAAAGAGAGCGCAGGTAAGAAGAACGTCAATAAGGATATGATCAAAATCATTATTGCGATTATGGTCGTTGCCGTTGCAATTTGCTCACTTTTGATTGCAAATCAATTTATTTATGCTAATCAAGCTCAAGCAGAAGAGGACGTTCAAAACATCGACAGCGAATTGCTTGCAAGCGTCGTCACCGAAGAAGGAAGCTACGTTCCAACTAGCGTTACTATCATACCGGAATATGAG
>CAMWSW010000213.1 GCA_947176975.1 uncultured Clostridia bacterium
TTGATATATTTATATATGTATGGAAAAGAGTCAAACTAAAAAAATAATAATTTCGTGTATAGCAATAGTATTTGTTGCGGTTTTGGGAAGCATTTTCGTATTCCTTGGTCAAGATTGGTTTAATTCATTGCAAAAACCCACTCAATGGATACCCAATATCGTTATCCCTATCGTATGGACAATTGTATATTTAGCATTTGCCGTCATCAATTTTATTTGGTTAAAAAAAGAAGATATACCGACTTATACCATCGTTTTAATGATTATCAATGGCATATTAAATATATTATGGTGTTTGGTCTTCTTTACTTTAAAGCAACTACTCATAGGAAACGTCGTAATATTGCTGAATCTAATTGCGGGCTTCGTACTAATAGTCAATATATATAAATATAAAAGGTTGTTTGGGTATATTTTATGTATCTACCCTCTTTGGCTTTGCGTTGCCGCGTCACTTAATTTGACATTATGGGTCTTGAATTAAAACACGATTTCGCACTTGACAACAGGCTGTCCGTTCTTTTCAATCAGCACAAAGTCTTTAGAATCAGATTTTGCTTTCTTGATATCTAAAACGTCTCTTTCAAACGATTGATTAGCATATATGATTTCAAATTCTTTTATTGGCTTGTTTTCGGTTTCATCAACCGAATAGGTATCCATAACAAGTCTAATATATTCGGAATTATTCGTATGATGCGAGAAATCAATATTTGTAGATTTGATTTGGACTTTATCGACTGTTGGCAGGTCAGTCTCTGTAAATTTGGTAAAAGCAATCTCAGCAGGATTGCTCACGGCCTCGAGCATAGATTCATCTACCCCAACCGTTGAAGTCTTTCTGATTCTTTGAGTATCTATATCAAGCACGCACATTTCTGTTTTTGAGAAAAGAACCGTTTCATTGTCAGCATCTTTGATAACGACGTTGATATGAATCTTTGCATTTGAAATAAAGGAGATATAGCTTGTTATTGTAAGCTCATTATTCCATCCGATTTTCTTAACGAATTTTGCTCTCGTCTTTGTGAAGACCCAAAGCGCATTATAATTATCGCGCACGGTTGCCCCGTCAATACCCAACAATCCCGTCAGTTCGGTAATTGCGTCCTGGATAATTTGAAAACTTCCAACTACCGATAAATTTCCGTCAGTTCCTACCATGCTGATGCCAACTGTTTTTTTCTTATTATAGACCATAACTTCTCCTCAATTGCTTAAATATTATAACACTTTCAACATAGAAAATCAATATACCATAACACAAAAACCCAATTCCGCAATTTGGAGAAAGCAGAGGGATTCGTAAGGAGCGTAGCGACGGTCTAGCGAGGCTTACTGAGCGTCACTATTTCGGTGTCCCGATGCTGTAGCCGTGAAAAAGACTTGCTATAGGCAGGGCAATAAAAAATCGGAGAGAACTTTCTCCCCGATTTTATTGCTCGCAAAAACGCAAGTCTTTGGAGCTGGCGGAAGCGGAGGGATTCGAACCCTCGAGCCGATTGCTCGGCTACTTGATTTCGAGTCAAGCCCGTTATGACCACTTCGATACGCTTCCGTATAAAGCCCCGAAAAATTTCGGGGCTTTTGATTGTTTGTAGATTGATTATCTCTTTGAGAATTGCGGAGCTCTTCTTGCTTTCTTGAGACCGTATTTCTTTCTTTCTTTTGCTCTTGGATCTCTCGTCAAGAAACCTGCCTTTTTCAAAGCTGCCTTTGTCTCTTCATCTGCGAGAACCAAAGCTCTTGCGATACCGTGTCTGATTGCGCCTGCTTGACCTGTGAAACCGCCGCCGTGTACGTTGACGATGACGTCATACTTTGCAGTGTTGCCGGTCAATTCAAGAGGTTGACGAACGATAAGTTTGAGAGTGTCAAGACCGAAATACTCGTCAATGCTTCTCTTGTTGATAGTGATAACGCCACTGCCGTCAGGAATAAGTCTGACTCTTGCGATAGCTTTCTTTCTTCTTCCAGTTCCCCAGAACTGAACTTTTTTCTTAGTCTTCTTCGTAGCCATTTGTCATTACTCCTTGATTAAAATTTCAATTCTTCGGGCTTTTGAGCCTGTTGATTGTGTTCGCTACCTGCATAGCAACGTACCTTTGTAAGCTGCTTTCTTCCGAGCGAATTCTTTGGGAGCATTCCCTTTACGGCGAGCATAACTGCTCTTTCCGGCTTTTCTGCCATCAACTTCTTGTATTGAATCTCTTTGAGACCGCCGATATATCCGGAGTGGTGGATGTGCACCTTTTTCTCCAACTTCTTGCCGGTCAATCTTACGTTTGCGCAGTTGATGATGATGACGTGATCACCGCAATCTACGTTAGGCGTATAAATAGGCTTATTCTTTCCTCTGAGAACGTTGGCAACGTTGCTTGCAAGTCTACCGAGTACCATATCGGTTGCGTCAACGATATACCACTTTTCCTTGATGTCCTCAGGTTTTGCCATATATGTCTTATTCACGGATAAAACCCTCCATTGTAGTTGTTAATAGTATTGTTTGGTTGTTACGTATCAGAGGGGCTAGTTCTTCAACATAACTTCTTTACCAAGCAATTTTAATATAAAACTTATGGAATGTCAAATAATTTTAAACGATTTTTCGAGATTTCTCTAAAAAATTTTGTTATATCCTACCAAACTATATCCTTTGCCACTATCCAAGCGAAGTACCCGACGTATAGAACAAGCTTAACTATACCGCCAGCGCGTTTGAGC
>CAMWSW010000214.1 GCA_947176975.1 uncultured Clostridia bacterium
GCTTGACACCATAAAACCGTATCTTGGCTGTCCAAAGCGGGTAAAATCGTCATCGTTTTGCGGTTGAGGAATAATCGCCACGTCAATACCGAGAGATTGCAAAAGCCGAGACACGATTGCGTGTCCAAACGACGGATGATCGACGTAAGCCTCGCCTATCACGTAGACGATATCGACTTGGCGGTCTCCAACTTCGGCTTTTGTTATTGGTAGAAACATATTACTCCTTTATTTATGCTGATTGAGATTTCTCCACTACGGTCGAAATGCCATTTAATTAGATTCTTCGACTCTACTTCGTTCCGCTCAGAATGACAAGTTAAATGCGTAAATTCTGCTTTAAACGAGTCACTCTGAGCGTAGTCGAAGAGTCTATTTTCTTATAACTAAAATGAGTGCGCTATAGGTACACTCATTTTAATTTCATTTCTTGCTTTGCAGGCAATTTCATTTTGCCATAAGCAAAATTTCATAATGTCAACGACATTATTTCTTTGTATTTCAAATAAGGCATTGCCTTATTTGAAATATTTCACGCCGCTTTCAAAGAGCTTCATATCGTAATTGCCCTCTACGTTTTTGTAAAGGTTGGCGTCTATTCTCTCTGCGTGTCCCATCTTGCCGAGTACTCTGCCGTCGGGAGAAATAATACCCTCGATTGCGTACATACTTCCGTTGGGATTGAATGGCGAAGTCATCGTCGCATTGCCAGTCATATCTACGTACTGCGTAGCAACTTGACCGCCCTTGATAATCTTGTCGAGTTCGCCTTCGCTTGCGACGAATCTGCCCTCGCCATGGCTGACAGGTACTGCAAATACGTCGTCTACCTTTACGCCGTTGAGCCAAGGCGACTTATTCGTCGCAACTCTCACGTTGACTATCGTCGATACGTGACGTGAGATATTGTTGAAAGTCAAAGTCGGAGCGTCGCTCTTCTGCTCTCTGATGTCTCCGTAAGGCACGAGACCGAGTTTGACGAGAGCTTGGAAACCGTTGCAAATACCCAAAGCCAATCCGTCTCTCTCATAGAGCAACTTCATTACTTGCTCGGCAATACGCGGATTTCTGAAGGTCGTCGCAATGAATTTGCCGCTTCCGTCCGGCTCGTCGCCGCCGCTGAAACCGCCCGGGAATGCAAGTATCTGCGACTCTTGCAAAGCCTTGACGATAGCCTCGGCAGAATCTTCTATATCCTTGGAAGTCTGATTCTTTATTATCAATATATTAGCTATTGCCCCTGCTCTCTCAAATGCTCTTGCCGTGTCGTATTCGCAGTTGGTACCCGGGAATACAGGTATAAATACTCTCGGTTGAACAATATTTCTCGGAGCTTTGTCTACCTTTCTTGCGCAACAGATGAGATTCTTTACTTCTCCCTTTGCAAGCGCCGTCGTCGGGAATACCTTGTCAAGCGTGCGTTCAAATGCAACTGCCGCGTCGTTCATCTTGAGTTCTTTACCGCAAAGGTCTGCCGTATAAGTGCCGTTGAGCGTAGCGACCTTCTCCACGTCAAAGCCCTTCAAATCGCCGATATCGTCGCAAAGTATTACGAAGTCGCCGAATGCGGGAGCAAACATATCTTGAGATATATCGTCCCACGTCGTGCCGAGCTTGTTGCCCATACAAGCCTTGAATACGCTTGCAACCACACCGCCCTCTTCGACTACGTTGCACGCCTTAATCTTGCCGTTTGCCATTGCCTTGCCCATAGCTTCATAAAGCTTCAAGGTCTTTGCAAAGTCGGGAATGGAATATTCATCCTTTGGTATTGCCACGTGATAAATGTCCTTTGCTCCCATATTCTCTGCAAAAGTATTGGTGACAATCTTGCTTGCCTTGCCGATACCCATTGCAAAAGATATAAGCGTCGGAGGTACGTCGATATGCTCAAAAGTACCGCTCATACTGTCCTTACCGCCTATTGCGCCCACGCCGAAACCAATCTGCGCATACAACGCGCCGAGGAGCGCAGACAAAGGTTGTCCCCATCTGTCTTTGTCCTGATTGAGTTTCTTGAAAAACTCTTGCAACGACAGTCTGACTGTGTCAATACTGATTCCGCAAGCAACTTGCTTGGAAAGCGAAGTCAATATCGAATATATTGCGCCCGTGAACGGCGACGCGCTCATAAGCCCCGGCGAACAGCCGTACGTGGATACCGTCGCAGTGTCTGTATGTCCGCTGACGGGAGGCTTGCAAGCCATTGCAATTGCCGGAGTGAGTTGATACTTACCGCCGAAAGGCATAAGCACGCTTGACGCGCCAATCGTGCCGTCAAACATTTCGCCAAGTCCCTTGGTAGAACATACGTTGAGTCTTGACAGCTCGTTCTTGACAGCCTCGGCAAACTCCCCTTTGTCAAAGAGCTTTTGCGTCTCTTCATTGATGCTGTCCATATAATCCGTGACCTTCTCTACGACGTGAGCGTCCTGCATTTGCTTTACGCCGTTGGTGTCGAGGAAAGATCTCTTCAAGTCTACTATGCAATTACCTGCATAGAACATTCTCATTCTACCATTGTCTGTTACCTCTGCGACAGCAGTTGCCACAAGGTTTTCCGTCTTGGCGTATTCGATAAACTTGTCTACGTCGTTTTTGTCGAGTACGACAGCCATTCTCTCTTGCGATTCGGATATTGCAAGTTCCGTTCCGCTCAATCCCTCGTACTTCTTGGGTACTCTGTCAAGGAAAATATCAAGACTGTCTGCAAGTTCGCCGA
>CAMWSW010000215.1 GCA_947176975.1 uncultured Clostridia bacterium
GGATTGATTTTGTTGACTACCAAAAGCGAAAGATATTGAAGAGAGTCAAGTACGTCGCCTCTGTAACCGATAAGCGTACCAGTGTCTTCGCCTGTGAGGTTGACGTAAAAAGCGTCTTCTTTTTCCTCTACCTCTGCGACGCAGTTGATATTCATTCTCTGAATAATACCGTTGATAAAGTCGCTAACTAGCGTTGCGCCCGTGACTTTTTGCGTAACTTTGACGGTAATCTTTTTGCGGATAAGTCCCGCTTCTTTTACTTTTTCTGCCTCTACTTGGCTTTCGTCAAGACCAAGTTCTTCAAGAGCCTGCTTGAGAGCCTCTTCGTAGCTGTTTGCAGTAATTTCTACACTTTTCATTATATTTCTCCTTTAGAGCCTCTAATCAAGTTCGCGCGGCAATATTGCTATCAATTTACGCGCTAAGTTCGTCTACGCATTACGCACGTAACTCTGCTACGCCCGCAATGCCTATCCTGCTTATCGCAAAAATTGCTTGCGCAATTTTACTCACCCTCACTTAATTATCGTCTCTTATAACAATTTGTCCGTTTTACCTATTATCTCTTTTTCTTATTTGAGACTTTGGCGCTTTTAGCGTCTATGTTTTTAGCAGGTTGGATAATAATAGGTTGATTTGCTTTTTTCTTTTCCACGTTCTTCACGATAAGGTTGAAGGAAATGGAAGTAATCATCGTCATGAAGTTGCTGACGAAGTAGTATATTGCGAATGCCGCGCTGTACATAATGGCGAAGAAACCAAGCACGATAGGCATAAGATATGTCATCATCTTGTTCATCATGCGTTGTTGTTTTTGTTGAGCCTCGTTGCCCGTCATTTGCACGGGTTGCATTTTTTGTTGCAATGTTGTAGATAAGAAGCTTGTTGCAATAGAGAGTATCGGAAGGATGAAATAGCCGTTCCATCTGCTCATATTCCAGAAGCTTGTCTTATTGTAGTTGTTGATTATAGGCGTCATAAGCTGGTCGTAAGATACGCCTGCCATCTCGGGAAGCGTAGCGCCGATACCGCCAACTCTCGTCGAAGTGAAGTTGGAGAAACTCGGGATTACGTTTGACCAGGTGTCGGACATAAACACGTTTTTGACCCAAAGCCAACTCTCGGGCTTGTAGCCGGTGACCAAAGTCTCGTTGAGCTTGTCAATAAGCCCCGCTTGACGGATATAATCGTAAGACGGAATAAATCCCTCGACGAAGTCGTTGCCGTTCATAAATTGGATTCCGCACGCTTGAGAGATTGTCTCGGCGTTGTCCTTAAAGAACTGCAAATATACGTCGTTGTATAGATTGTTGACTATAGTTTGGTTGTAGTTGACGATATATTCTCTGAATCCTTGGAATACCAATGCGAATATCACAAGCGTGAAAATCATTGGCAAACAGGACGTGAAGATGTTCATTGTGCCCTTTTGGAGCTCGTATTGCTTTTGTCTGAGTAGGTCGGGTCTGTTGGCGTACTGCTTTTGAATTTTTTCAAGTTGAGGACGGATTGCGTCCATCTTGGCTTTTTGCTTGCGCATGATGACCTTTTGCCATATATCCAAAGGCAAAATCAACAAACGCAACATAATAGAAAACACCACTACCGTCCAACCGAAGTTGCCGATACCGCTGTTCATCCAATCCAGCAGATTGATGATAGGTTTCCAAATCGCATTCACCGCTGCCAGCATACTATAACTCATAATAGCCATTTTGCATTTCCTTTAAGATCGTCTTTCACGGGATCATAACCGCCTTTTGAAAAGGGATTGCACCTCAATATCCTAGCTACGCCCATTGCAGAGCCTTTTAAATATCCCTTTTTGGCTATGGCTTGTCCCATATACGCCGAGCAAGACGGAACATGTCTGCACTTGCCGCCCACCACGGGATTTATAAATTGCTTGTAATATTGAATAAAAAAATTTCCGCTCTTCATTTATCGTCCGTACGTCGCCCCTCAAACTTGGCTTTGTCCAATACGCTTTGTTTGATTTTTAGTCTTTCTATCACGTTTTCGTCAATCTCCTTGACAACCAAGTTGCTTTTGACGAGAACGTGTACGAGTGAGTTGGCAATTTCTTCAAAGTCTGATTCGCCGCAAGACTCTCTTGCAATGACGATATAATTTTCGTTGTCTTTGAGATATGGAATAAGCGCTCTGAACGCTTCTCTCAAACGTCTTCTGACTTTATTGCGAATTACCGCTCTGTTGTCGACTTTTTTGCTTACGATAAAGCCCACCTTCAACGCATATTTGGAAGGGGCGTGGACAAGTACAAGCTTCTTGTTGGCGTTGCTTTCGCCTTTTCTGTGCAGATAGCTAAATACTCTGCCGTTTTTGAGCCTGTACTTTTTTTGCATATCAAATTAAGCAGTAAGTTGCTTTCTGCCCTTGTTGCGACGTCTCTTAATTACGTTTCTACCGCTCTTGGTACGCATTCTCTCACGGAAGCCGTGAACCTTTGATCTTTGTCTTTTCTTGGGTTGATACGTCTGTTTCATATCTATTGTCTCCTTTTTTATATAAAAAATAATTACGCTATATAAGTATAAATAAAAAGCGTCACACTGTCAAGTAAAATCGCGTCGCTTAACGAAATATGCAAAATTACGATTATTATATAAATTGAGTCATAATGTTATATGAG
>CAMWSW010000216.1 GCA_947176975.1 uncultured Clostridia bacterium
ACGTGACGCCCGATCACTTCGAGAGACACAAAAATCTTCAAAATTACGCAGACGCCAAGTTCAACATTTTTATAAATCAAGGCGCGGAAGATTGCGCGATTCTCAACTACGACGACGATATTACGAGAAATTTTAGCAATATGATTACTTCCAACGTCTATTACGTCAGCGTTCGCAACAAAGTCAAGGGCGCTTTTGTGAGAGAGGGAAAGATATATCTTAATTTTGACGAAGAAGTCGAATTCATGTCTCTTGAGGAAATTCCGCTCAAAGGCGATTACAATTATCAAAACGTAATGACGGCAATACTCACTTGCAAGCTTTTGGGAACTGACAGCAAAGATATAATATCGGCTATCAAAGATTTTCGACCGCCCAAATACCGCAATGAGTTCATAGGTAATTTTTTGGGTAAGAACTTTTTCAACGATTCCAAGGCTACCAACATTGACAGCGCAATCAAGGCGTGCAAGTCTATGCAGGGCGACACTGCGCTCATAGTGGGCGGATACGACAAGGGCATTGCTTACGACGGATTCTTCTCATGCCTTCCCGATACTATCAAGCACATAATCGCCACGGGCGACAACGTGTATTCCATAATGCAATTTTTGCCGTCATACCACGAGTATACTTTTGAAATAACGTCTTCTTTGGAGAGAGCGACTCAACTTGCGGTGAGCAAAGACGTAATCAACGTACTATTTTCTCCCACTACGTCGAGCTTTGACAGATACTCGAGTTACGTGGAGCGCGGAGAGCATTTTGATATGATAGTGGGGGCGTTGAGTAAGAATGGCAATGGAGAATAAGTGGAAGATACATAACAAGTTGCTCGTATTCGGCGCAATATTTTTGGCGCTTTTCGGACTGGTGATGCAATACAGCGCAAGCTGTTATTCGGCGGAGCGTCAGTTCGGCGACGCCTTTTACTACGTCAAAAAGCAAGCGATATCTTTTGTCTTTGCGCTCGTAGTCATGTACGCGGTCAAATTCATCAAGACAGATTGGCTCAAGAAGTGGCGTTACGTGATTCTGGCTTTTTCATGCGTTTTGCTTGCCTTGGTATTTGTACCTAAAATCGGCGTGGAAAATTACGGAGCAAAGCGTTGGATAAATCTCGGATTCACCACGATGCAGCCTTCCGACGTCGCCAAGTTTGCATTGGTGATATTTATTGCAAGCTGTCTTGACAAAAAGAGCAGTTTGACCTTTAAGAATATGATTCCCATACTAATCGCCACCGCGTTGGTGTGCGTGCTGATTATGTTAGAGCCCAATATGTCGGTCACTATGTGCGTAGGTATGGTCGTGCTTATCATGCTTTTTGCAGGCGGTTGCGATTACAAGCATTTTTTGGTTATGGCAGTACCAGTTGTTGCGGGTGTCGTTGCGTTGATACTTATCGAGCCTTACAGAGTAAAAAGATTGATGGCTTTCATCGACCCGTGGGCATCGCCGCTGGGAGAGGGATATCAACTTATCCAATCGTATTACGCATTGGGTAGCGGAGGACTGTTTGGGCTTGGACTTTTCAATTCACGGCAAAAATATCTCTTTTTGACTTTTTCCGAGAGCGATTTTATTCTTTCTATCGTGGGAGAAGAACTGGGATTTGTCGGACTTGTTTTGGTGCTTTGCGTATTTATAGTTATCACGGCTCAAGGACTTAAGATAGCCAAAAATGCTATCACACGTTTCGATGGGTATCTTGCCTGCGGTATTACTTCCGTCATAGCAGTGCAGACTTTGCTCAACGTTGCCGTCATCTCCGGCAGTATTCCACCCACGGGCATACCGCTTCCGTTTATCAGCAACGGCGGCACTTCGCTCGTCTGTTTTATGGCGGGCATAGGCGTGCTAGAGAATATAGCATCCAAATCACAACGGGGCTATCTCAATCATAAAATGTATTGAGAAAATAGCGCGTTCATTGGATAAATGATATGCCTATGCTTATTACTTAATGGAGAGAGATATGAAAGAATACATAATAAATGGCGGACGGGCATTGGACGGAACTGTTGATATTCGCGCTGCGAAAAACAGCATCTTGCCATTGCTGGCAGGAAGCATTTTGACAGATGAAATAACCGTACTGCACAACTGTCCCAATATCAGCGACGTGGACAGTATGATAAAAATACTCGAAGGACTTGGAAGCAAAATTATTCGCAACTCGAGAGATATAGTCATAGACAACTCTATGGCGGACAAGTGGGAGATACCCGCATACCTTGCAAAGGAATTGAGATCGTCTATTTTTTTGCTCGGTTCGCTTTTGTCGCGCAACAGAAAAGCAAAGGTTGCATATCCCGGCGGATGCGATATAGGATTGAGACCTATTGATATACATATTGCAGGACTCAGAGAACTTGGAATCGAGATTCAAGAACAAGGCGGATACATACTTTGCAACTGCCAAAACGCGAAGTGCGCAGACGTGGTATTGGACTTGCCGAGCGTAGGTGCGACGGAAAACCTTATGATGTCGGCGGTCTTCATAAAGGGAAGGACGGTGATACGCAATTGCGCGAAAGAACCGGAAATCGTCGATTTGCAAAAATTCCTCAACGCAATGGGCGCAAAGATAAGAGGCGCAGGAACAAGCGTCATAGTGATTGAGGGCGTGGAGAAACTTCACGGA
>CAMWSW010000217.1 GCA_947176975.1 uncultured Clostridia bacterium
TCGTCAATCATACCTCCGACGAACACGCTTGGTTTGTCGAGAGCAAGAACAAAGCCAGCGAATACAGAGACTATTATATATGGCGCAAAGGCAGAGGAAAAAACGGCAAGAAACCGCCCAACAATTGGACTTCCAACTTCGTCGGCCCTGCGTGGGAATATGACGAGCAGAGCGGAGAATGGTATCTGCATTTGTTTTCCAAGAAACAACCCGATCTCAATTGGGAAAATCCCAAGGTAAGGCAGGAAGTAGCGGATATATGCAATTATTGGTTTGACCTTGGAGTGGACGGCTTTAGATGCGACGTAATTACTTATATATCCAAAAAAGAGGGCTTGCCGAAAGGCAGATTGAAATTTCCGCTTATCGGAGATGAAAACTATATCGTCGGACCTAATTATCACAAATATATACACGAACTTAACGAACGTAGCTTTTCACAGTATGACAGCATGACGGTGGGTGAGTCCATCGGCATTACTCCCGACAACGCTTTTGAGGCTATTGACGAGAGCGTGGGCGAACTTGATACGGTCTTCAGCTTTGACCATATGGGCGTAGACTTCAAAATGAACGTCATACCCGCTAAATTCAATCTTGCCAAATACAAAAAGATTTTGAATAGGTGGCAACAACTTCCCAAGACCTGTCAGCCAACAATTTTCCTTGAAAATCACGATCAGCCTCGTTGTCTACCGAGATTTTCGGGAAATTTCGGAGATAAGAGAGAGCTTGCGGGAATGGCGCTTGCTACGTCGATGCTCTTTATGAGAGCGACGCCGTATATCTATCAAGGTCAGGAAATCGGCATGACGAATTGCGCTTTTAAGCAAGAAGACTATAAAGACATTATGTCAGTCAACGCTTTGAATATGATAAAAAAGGTTTTTCCGCCGCTCTTGCCTTATGCGCGTAAAGTATTGCTCAAAAGAGCAAGAGACCACGCCCGTACGCCAATGCAATGGACGGCAGGTGAAAATGCGGGATTCTCGACGGCAAAGCCTTGGATGATGATAAATCCCAATTATAAAGAGATAAACGTCGAGGACAGTGAGAAAAGAGAGGATAGCTTGCTCAACTATTATCGCAAAGCGCTTGCGTATCGCAAGGGTAAAGACGTCATTATGTACGGCGATTTCAAACTAATTTACCCAAAGAGCAAGGATATATTTGCTTATATTAGAGAGAATGACGGCAAGCGACTTTTTGTAATCGTCAATTTTAAAAATAAGCAGGTCAATTTCAAACTTCCAAAAGACTTGACTTTTAATGAGTGTACTTTGGCATTGTTCAATTATGCAGACGCGCCCAAAGAACTGAAGAGTATGCAGTTGAGAGAGTATGAAGCGATGGTATATGAACTTTAACAAAATATAATATACGTCAAAAAATAAGAGATACTATTCGTAATTGATTAGTATCTCTTTTATTATTTTATAATTATTTATCTTCCGACGGCGGTTTTTCTATATCTTCCGCATATTGCTTATTCATTGCTTGCGACGTAATATCTCCGCCTCGCTCTAAAGAATTGTCGCTGAGCTCCGGAGTAGCTACTTCGACGTTTGGCATACCGTCTTCCGTCAAGTCCTGAAGACGCTCGGCGCGCAAAATTTCAAGTTGTTTGTTAATTTCGTCTCTCTTCTTTGTCGTAAGTCTGTATCCCAGCATTGGTAGCAGTGAAAGGATAAAGCACAGACCGACGAAAATCGTATAGAAGAATACGAGTTTTATTTGGGTCGGTTGACTTTGTATGTCGGTGCCTTGTTGATATTTGCAAACCTTGAGAAGTATTGTCGGCGTAAAAATACCCGTGATGACGGTCATGATAGTAGTGACGATCGTGGCGGAGAAAGTGACGGTACCTTCTAAGCGTTTGCCGCCGCTTTGCAGTTCGATTTCGTTGAGCACGTCGGCGTTGAATATATTGGGCAAAAGATTGGACGAGCCAAACTGCAATCCAATGATGAAAAGAGTGGCGATGAAAGCAATCTGCCAACCTATACCGCCTTGCTTGAAGTATATATACGCGATAAAGAATGCCAAGGTGTTGGCAAGTATAGAATATACGCCGAATATGGTATAGACTTTTATCGGATCCATTTTCTTTATGAGTTTTTTGACGATAAGCATACTGATTACAGTGCCTATACCTGTGGGAAGAGCTATGATAATATATTTTGATGTATCGCCAAGCAGAGCTCCCGCAATATAGATTCCAAATCCCATTCCGAGAAGCCTTACCTCTCTTATTGCATTTGACAGCGTCAAAAACCAAAAATTCTTGTTTTTTACTACGTGCGATATGCCGTCAAACGGTGAGTTCTTCTTGACGCTGTAAGGTACGCGCTCTTTGACTTTGAACATAGCGTTTGCCATAAGCGCAACGTAGAGTATAGCGCAAATAGCCAAAGCGATTATATACATCGTGTTCTTTGAATAGTGTCCGCCTATTACGTTGCCGTCGTCGTCATATTTGTATTGGAAGAAACCAAGTATCAATATTAGCACCAGCGGGGCAGAGCTCATAATAGACGTGAAAAATCCATTGGTAGAGAAAAGAGAATTTCTCTCTTTTTCGTTTGGCGTCATGACGATGGCTACCGAATTGGCAGTTCCTGTCATTGTGACAAGTCC
>CAMWSW010000218.1 GCA_947176975.1 uncultured Clostridia bacterium
CGGCAAACCGTGCGGACTTTTGGACCAAAGCGCAATAGCTTTCGGCGGAGTAAGTTATATTGATTTTAAGTCGACGAGAGAGCCTATATTCAAGTCGATAGATTGGAATTTTGACAATTTGAATATCGTACTTATCAATACAGGCGGAGATCACAGCGACTTGACGGATCAATACGCAAGCATAAGATTAGAGATGGAAGAAGTCGCAAAGGCAATGGGAATGAAGAAACTTCGCAAGGTCAAAGAAAAAGACTTTTACGACGCTATCCCAAGGCTTCAGCAGACTTTGTCGGGCAGAGCGATATTGCGCGCAATGCACTTCTTTGACGAAAATAAGCGCGTAGATTTCTGCGCAAAAGCAGTGAAGAAGAACAACGAGCGCAAGTTCTGCGAGATGATCAACGCGTCGGGAGAGAGTTCGTATTTGATGTTGCAAAATTGCTATGCTTACGGCGACTTGACGCAGAGAATACCTCTTGCAATCAATCTGAGCAAACGTTTTGACGGCGTCAAAGCTGTGAGAGTTCACGGCGGAGGATTTGCAGGTACTATTATCGCATACGTCGACAAGAAAAAATGCGACGGCTACGTAGAAGAGATGAAGACGGTATTTGGGAAAGACAATGTCTTTGTCATTGGCGTACGCAATGACGCTGCGACGAAGTTATTCTAGTTAAAAGGAGAAGGCATAGGAAATGCATTATCTACTTGCGATTGACAGAGTAGCTTTTACCATGTTTGGCAAACCGATATATTGGTACGGTGTTGTCATTACTTTTGGCATAATTCTCGCGTTTAGTCTGTATCTTTTGCTTTCATATAAGAGACAGATCGACTTTGATTTTTCATTGGAGTTGTTTATATGGGTAATCCCCATGGCGGTGATCTTTTGCAGAGTATTCTACGTCGTTCCGAGAATTGGTAGCGAATATTCGCTGTCTTCATGGCAAGGCTTTGTTGACGCGATAGATATATCGGGCGGAGGACTTACCATTATAGGCGGTATTTTCGGCGGAGCATTCGGAGTATTTTTCTGTTGTCTACGCAACAAAAAGTATTCGCTTATGCGAGTAGCGGACTGTGTCGTCATTGCCGTGTTGCTTGGACAGATTATAGGCAGATGGGGCAACTTCTTCAATCAAGAGCTTTACGGCATTGAAGTCACCAACGAGTCGCTTCAGCACTTGCCATTTGCGGTATTTATTGAGCGTACGGGTAAGTGGCACTACGCATCCTTCTTTTATGAGGGGACGTTAAACGCTATAGGTCTTGCGATAGCTTTGGTAATGTATTTCGTACCAAAGAAACCTCTCAAGAACGGTACTTTTTCCATATTCTATCTCGGTTGGTACGGCTTGGTAAGAGGATCGCTTGAATTTATCAAGGGTGGCAATCCCGTCACTTTCGGCAACTCTGACGTCAAAGTCGTTCAAGTGATATGTTATATCGTATTTATCGTGTGCGTAGTTCTGCAAGTGCTGTTGCAGTACGGCAAGATAAACTTCGAGACGAAATGGTTTGAGAGTATATGCCAAAAGAAACTCGACGAAACCGCTCTAAAGGTAAGAAATACTCGATTGCTTTCGGCAAGCGCGGCAGAGTCTTCTGAAAGCAACGAAGAGCATAGTAAAGAAGATTCAAGTCAACTCACTGTACTTGAAGAAATCAAGTATATGAAAGATGCAACTAACGCGGGAGAAAACGCATCGCTATGGCGAGACGACGAGGAAAAATAGAATAACAATAGATTGACAAAATTACGGCAAAGTTGTATAATTTTGCCATAATTTATACGCAGAAGAAAAGCAAAAGACTATGGCTATGGACGGGTTGTTCAGCCTCACCGAGAATTCGGCATAAAAAACTAGGAGCAAGAATGAGAAATTTAACTTTATTGACTGACTTGTATCAATTGACCATGATGTACGGTTACAGCAAAAACAAGCAGATGGATGAAATTGCAGTGTTCGACGTTTTTTATAGAGGAGTGGGCAACAATTACGCTATTGCGTGCGGATTGGAGCAAGTCGTAGACTATATACTCAATCTCAAATTCAACGAAGACGACATCGCATATTTAAGATCGCTTGGTATCTTTGACGAAGAGTTTTTGACTCTTCTCAAGAATTTTAAGTTCAACGGCGACGTATACGCAGTGCCGGAGGGTACTGTGGTATTCCCGCAAGAGCCTATACTTACCGTCAGAGCAAGAATGTTTGAGGCGCAGTTCATTGAGACTGCAATACTATGCATACTCAATCATCAGACGCTTATCGCCACCAAGGCGGCAAAAGTAGTATACGCGGCAAAGGGCGGAGCAGTCGCAGAATTCGGACTTCGTCGCGCGCAAGGTCCGGACGCGGGTATCTACGGCGCAAGAGCTGCAATGATTGCAGGTTGTCAATCGACTTCCAACGTACTTGCAGGCAAGATGTTTGACGTGCCGGTATCGGGTACCCACGCTCACAGTTGGGTTATGAGTTTCCCAACTGAGCTTGACGCATTTAGAGCGTACGCAAAGATATATCCCGACAAGTGTATGTTGCTTTGCGACACCTACGACACTCTCGGCAGTGGCGTCCCCAACGCTATTACCGTATTCAAGGAG
>CAMWSW010000219.1 GCA_947176975.1 uncultured Clostridia bacterium
ACACGGGCGGTATAGAGTAGTTTGAAATTACGGCAAGTGACATCTTGACTTTGAGAGCAGACGGTTTCCACCTCTTTAAGGCGCAAATCTCAAGACAAGACGTTTTGGACAGCATAGGCGATATTGACCAATATGGCGAAGACGTCAAGGGTATCATGATGAACTTTGCGTTGTCATTGATATCCGACTTGGAATTGAGCATTGACCTCGACTTGTCGACTGTCAACACGACCGTCAATATGACGCCTATCATCAACAGCATTATGGCTGTGGCAAAAAACAGCACTTATCTCAAATTCCCGATCAATCTTGATTTGACCAACTACGACGGCACTTTTACGCTTCGTGTAGCAACCAACTACGTCAACGAAACGGGCGACGGAAGAATGCTTCTTGAGCTTAAAGCGCCAAGCGGTGATCCATTGATTACGGCGTACAACGAAAACGATCGCACTTACGTGGATTTGACGGGACTCGGCTTTATGAAGTTCTGTTTGACGGGCGTAAATCTCTTCCAAACCGTAAGAGGTTTGTTGGGCGCAGATATGGCTGCAGAAGACTTCGTGGAAGAAGTTGCTCCTGCAATCGCTATGTCGTCGTTTACTTCAGGCGTTGAAATCGACAGCGACTACGTAGGCGTTGCCGTCAACAGCTATCTCGTAACTATGATATTGAGAATGTTGGCTATGGACCTCGGTATGGACGTCGATCTCCAAGCTCATCTCGGCTTTGACGGTTCTATCGAAGCTACGCTCGGACTTGGAAGCGTCGCGGCTCTCGGTATCAATATGTCCCTTGGCAAAGAGAGCGAGACAGAGCATAGAATCGTAGACATACTCAACGATTTGACAATTGCAGAGTATGGCGTATACGATACGTTCGATGCAGAGGCGCTTGTCGACAGCATACTCGTTGCAGAGAGACTCAACTTGGCTATTGACCTTTACAATCACAACGTAGACGTAATCGGTAATGAGGATTACCATGAAAACAAATCGAGAATTGTCATCCGTAATTCAGCTGCAACTGACAAAGATCATCCGGAGGTATTCTCCAACGGTTTGGCTGCTCCTTATAAGTCTATCGTCCTTGCAATATACGCAGGATGGACCAACTCGTCGTCAGCAGCATTGTTGTACGGATATATAGACCTAGACGGCGATAAAGTACAAATCAAAGGTACTAGAAATTTGCTTAGAGTCAGTATAGTTGGACAAGAAGTCACAGGCGAACTTGTTGACGTGCCTATTCCCAACCTCGGACTTAAGAAAAAGTTGGTTGACGCATTGAGCGGACTCTTTGGAGAGTCTGGCGACGACTTCGGCGGAGCAATCGAAGTACCCGACGGAGCATTGCCGGCGCAAAAGCCGAGCGTAGAGCACAAGTGTAAGCATGCTTGTCCATTCTGCGGAGAGTGTCTTGACGCAACTTGTACCGATCCTGTCTGCAAAACAAAAGCAACTTGCAATGGGGTACACTGCGAACACGCATGTAGCGTTTGCGGAAGATGTCTTGACAAAACCAGTACTAAAGACGTCTGCAAGAATAAATGCGACGGATTGCCCGAGTGTACGATTGAACAAATCATTCCAGGCATAACTATTTCGCTTTCCGGCAATATGGATATTGACGTAGATGCAAATATCAACGGCGAATATATCAGCGCAGTTCTCAAAGACTTGCTCACGGGCGTATTCACCGATATGGATATTTCCAGCATTACCGGTAGCGACAAGCATAAGCATCAAAACGTAACTTATAGCAACACTGTGGCAAATACCTTCTACAACAGTTTGTGGGATAACGTTATTGCCCCATTGATTTCGGCTCAAGTACCTGTAGTTGGTGGTGCTATTTCCGGATTGGCAGGACTTGTTGCTAAGGATACGGTACACACTACGGTACAAAGATTCTTGCCTATTTCCGACGTCAAGAATCTGAAAGTCAACTTGTCTATCACCGATGGAAGAGTTGCAAATATCACGGCAATAGGTTCCAATCCCAACAATAATCTCGGATTTGGATTATACGTCTTCAATAAGAAAGCCGACAACGTGGTAAGTTGGGAGAATCAAGCAACGTATATTTACTACAACCCGACGCTTGGCGGAAAAGCCCTCATAGATATGTTTGAGAAGAAAGCAAGAAAGCACGAGGGCGACAATTGGGAAGTAGACAGCTGGGCTAACATAAGCTGGACGCTCAAAGACACCAACGTAAGTCATGAGACTTTCTGTGACAATTTGAGCCAATACGAAACTGGCAAAGAGTATACCTTTGTAGGTACGGCTTGGGGCGAGAACCTTGAAGTGACGGTATTCTTGCACGATTCGAAAGTAAAATCAGTCAAGGATATGCAAGTCAAGGCAATGAGAGAAATACCAAGCTATGTCACCGCAGTATTTGCCGACGGAAGCGAGAGAATCATTCCCGACGTTGAAATTGTATGCAACAGAGTCAACGGCGAGAAGAACGCAAGCGTAACGATAAACGACGAAAATTACGAGTTTACGATCGTATTTGAAGAAGAGGATATCACTCTCGATACTTTGGTACTCAACGCGTACGATTATCTCGACGTCATCAACTCGCTTA
>CAMWSW010000220.1 GCA_947176975.1 uncultured Clostridia bacterium
TACTCGATACTGCCGTAGACAGAATACTCGACCTCATTATGCCGTCTACGAAAAATCCGACGGACGCTACTTACGACAAAGAAGAACATTATCAAATTGCAAAGAATATCGCAAAAGAGAGCGCAATACTCCTCAAAAACGACGGATCACTGCCCCTCAAATCTCAAAAGATTTTGCTTGTGGGCGAACTTGCCATTCAGCCGAGATTCCAAGGCGCGGGCTCTTCTTTCGTCAACTGCACCAAGATTTCAACCATTGAACAATGCTTGCGCGACGCAGGTATAGAATATGAGTTCACAAGCGGTTACGACCTCTCCGACGAATCCGTCAAGAAGAACGCTAAACTCCGCAAGAACGCTGTAGAACTTGCAAAGAATTACGACACCGTACTCGTTGTCGCAGGATTGCCAGACAAGTACGAAGCAGAAGGATTTGACAGAAAGCATATCAATATGCCTCAAAGTCACGACTTGTTGATTGAAGAACTTTCTCAAGTAAATAAGAACGTCAACGTAGTGCTCACCATGGGCGCAAGCGTGGAGATGCCTTGGATTGACAAAGTACGCAGCGTACTCTGTATGTACCTCGGCGGTCAGACCTCCGGCGACGCGTGCGTAGATCTCTTGCTCGGCAAGGCTAACCCATGCGGAAAATTGGCGGAGACCTTTGCCCTCAAACTTGAGGACGTACCGTCGACTCAAAACTTCCCCGGCGCAAGATTCAGCGTAGAATACAGAGAAGGACTTTACGTAGGCTACAGATACTTCAACACGGCAAACGTACCGGTACTCTTCCCATTCGGTCACGGACTTTCCTATACGCAATTTGAATACTCCAATCTCACTTTGTCGTCAAAGTATATCACCGACAAAGACATTTTGACCGCTACTATAGACGTGCAAAACGTGGGAGACGTGGACGGCAAAGAGATAATCCAACTTTACGTCAACGATGTTGAGTCAACCGTATATACCCCTTATCAACAACTCAAAGGCTTTGAAAAAGTCTTCCTCAAGGCTGGCGAAAAGAAACGCATTACTTTCAGCCTCGATAAGCGCAGTTTTGCTTTCTATAACGTAAACGCAGGCGATTGGCAAGTTGAAAGCGGCGAATTCAAGATTATGATCGGCGCATCTAGCAGAGATATCCGTCTTGAAGACACCGTAGTAGTCACATCTACCGACTCGGCGGAGATTATCCCAACACCTGCTGATACTTGGTACTTAGCTCCCGACGCAAGCAAGGAAATCACCAAAGAAGAATTCGTGGCAATGTCCGGTCTCGATATCAAGGAAGATTACCGCAAATTGTCTAAGAAGGGCGAATTCACCGAGGACGACTCATTTGAAGATATGGCGCACACCAGCGGACTTGCAAGATTTGCGCTCAAGATAGCAAAGCCTGCAATCAGAATGAGTATGAAAGCCAAGAAAGACGACCCAAATTACCTTATGATTTACGAAGTAATGAAGACTTCCCCGATGAGAGCCTTGGCATTCTCTTCGCAAGGTATGTTCAATATGAAGATGGTCGACGGCGTAGTGACAGTCATGAACGGTAAGTTCTTCAAGGGCGTTGGCATGGTACTCAAGAATATAGGCGGCGACGAAGAAGACAAAGCCAAGAAGAAAGCCGAAAAGGCAAAGGCAAAAGAAGAAGCAAAGCAAGCTAAAAAGTCTAAATAATCACAACTAAATGTATAAGGCGGCAAGGAATACTTGTCGCCTTTCATCATTTAACATTATTTTTCCGTATTGCATATATTAAAGCGTAAGAAATTCAAGCGTAGATAAAGAGCAAAAACAATTTTTTAAAAAATTGGGAAAAAACTCTTGACAATTACTGCAATTTACTTTAATATAAATATGCTCAATAGCAAATGCCCTTATAGCTCAGTCGGTAGAGCATGCGGCTGTTAACCGCAGTGTCATAGGTTCGAGTCCTATTGAGGGCGCCAAGAAAGACAAATCTGATTTCAGATTTGTCTTTTTTCTTTATTACCTATTCACTGCTAACTTAACTTTTATACAGATTACTCCTCGTAAAAATCAAAGTCGTCCATATACTCCCAATCTTTTATATTAGGCGCTTGACCTGCCAAAAATTCCGCAAACAAGTTCTTTACTTCGTTTACGTTTTCCGAAAACAAGCGATACTGACTGCGCAATACTCCCTCCGGAGTGGATCTGCGGACTTGCGCTTCGACTTGGTATACGCCGTCTCCGCCCCACATACATTGAACGAAAACGCATCCGCCGACGCTTTTGCTGTGCTCTACGACAACGAAGTTGACGAGCTCTTTGCTCATTTGGTCAATCACTTCGTCTACCATTTGAGACGTGGGTTGAGGATAATACTTCTCGCTTGTCTCACTCTCAAAATCAACTGTCATTCTGTAGCCTTCAAAAGATTTTGGCTCTACCTTGACTGACTCCGCTTGAATTTTTGGTTGAACTGATTCTTCGATTTTATTTTTCTTTTTACCGAAAATACTTGAAAATAATATCTTCATAATTGGTTGCCTGCTTGGTGTTGTGCACGTCTCAGAGCGGACGAGACAAGAGGGAAT
>CAMWSW010000221.1 GCA_947176975.1 uncultured Clostridia bacterium
TTACATTGCCCTGCAATATCTCAATCACGTCAAACCGACACGGATAGTTATACTTATGTTTTGCCGTAATATACCACTGCGCGGTGCGGATGATATGACGTACTTTTTGAGGAGTGATACTCTCTATCGGCTGACCGAACTTGGTATTTTCTCTTGCCTTTACCTCGACGAAGACGATAGTATCCTTGTCTTGCGCAATTATGTCAATCTCCCCCACCTTTGTGCTGAAGTTGCGCTCAAGTATGATATAGCCTTGCTTCTTGAGATAATCTACGGCAATATTTTCTCCGTCAATGCCCGGTCTTCTCGTATTCATTTAATCCTCTTGCCCCACAAAGTTCTTGATAAAACTTCTGCGGTGTATCGGACAAGGACCTACGCTTTTCAAAGCCTCGATATGCTTTGCCGAGCCGTATCCTTTATTGGACGCAAAGTCATAGTCGGGATATTTACCGCTCATCTCCACCATATATCTGTCTCTTGTGACCTTGGCTACGATAGACGCGCAAGCAATGGAATAACTCTTTGCGTCACCCTTGATAATTGGCTCTATCGGGTACTTACAATTTAGTTTTACTGCGTCAATCAACACGACGTCGGGAGGGATTTCCATGCCGTCGATAGCCTTTTGCATACAATTCTTCGTCGCCTGCAAAATATTGATTTCGTCGATTACTTTTTCGTCCGCCCACTCTATTTTGTACGCCAAAGCTTTTTGCATAATTTTGTCGCAGAGTATCTCTCTGTTTTTCTCGCTGACTTTCTTTGAATCGTTGACGCCTTGTATGATATCTTCGTCGTCAAGAGGCATTATTACGCAAGCCACGACGACAGGTCCTGCCAGAGGTCCTCTTCCCACTTCATCGACACCCGCGATATATTTTTTGCCCATACCGAGATAATTATGCTCGTACTCAAGCATTGTGAAAGTGTCGTGTTTTGTCCTTGCCATAGGCGTAATTTCCTTTGTATTATTATTGTTTAAATATTTTATTTAATCGGTTGAGATCCTTCGACTTCGCTCAGGATGACATAAATGTTGTTAGTGCTAATCATGCGTTAATCGTCGGATAATCTAACATTATCTTGCCAAGCTTTTGCGACTTGAAATCGTTGACGATCGCCTTTGCAGTACGGTCGTAATCATATCCCTTTTTGCCGAGAAGATAGCCTCTGCTCTTTGCAATATCGTCGAATACTACTACCATATCTTCGTCGATTTTATCAATCTTGTATCTTTGGCAAAATGTATCGAAACAATGCTCTTTGCAATACTTGATAATCTCTATCGCAAGGTCGTCAAGGTGCAATATATCTTCCTTAATCGAGCCTATGAATGCAAGGTGCAACGCCTTTTGTTGGTCTTCAAAAGCTGGCGGAAGCGCTCCCGGCGTGTCCAACAACTCTATGCCCTCGGCAAGAGATACCCATTGTTTGCCCCTCGTAACTCCGGGGCGATTGCCGACTATAGTACGCTTATCTTTGCAAAGGCAGTTGATGAGCGTAGACTTGCCCGTATTGGGTACGCCCACCACCATTGCGCGTATGCTCTTCTTTGCGCCCTTTTGCGCATACCTCTCTATCATATCCGCGTTAATAATACGCAACTTATCTATGATTTGCCCCCGCTGTCTGCCCGTGATATTGTCGGCGACGACAAAGTTCTTTCCTGCTTTATTAAAGTATTCTATCCAGACTTTAGCGTCCTTTGGCTCGACCAAATCGCTCTTTGTGAGGACGTATAATATGGGCTTGTCCTTGATGAGTTCGTCGAATTTGGGATTGATACAAGACGCCACGGCTCTGCAATCAAGCACGTATATCACGCAATCGACTTGTTTGACAGCCTCTTGCATCATACGCATAGCCTTGGTCATGTGCCCGGGGTACCATTGAATATACATCAATATCCCCCCTCTTCAAACATCTTGTCGTATAAATCGAATACTTCGAATATGATATTGTCGTCTGTCACTTCGTCGAGTTTTTGGCGTTTTTCATCCACTTCAAATACAAGTCCCGCATTTTCGATATTGCCCGAGTCGTAGTCTTCTTTGCGTACCAAAATGGCGTACAACTTCTTGTCGTAAGCAATCAAAGCCATTTGTTCAAATGCCTGTATAGACCCGTCGGTATCGCTTTTGAGATATACCGTCTCGTCGTTTTCCTCGTCAAGCAACTGCTCTATCGCATTCTTGTACTGCATAACTACTCTCCTTTTCTGCCCTTTGCCTTTTTGTCTTTTTCAAGCTCTAGCAATATCTTTTGATATAAATCGTCTCTTCGCTCACGCGTGATTTCAATCTGCTTTTGGTATCTCCACTTTGCTATCTCGGCGTGATTTCCGCCAAGCAAAACTTCGGGCACAGACCTTCCCTCAAAAACCGCGGGACGGGTGTATTGCGGATATTCCAAAAGTCCGCTTGCAAAACTCTCTTCGCTCGTGGATTCGCTGCTGCCAAGCACTCCGTCAACGTATCTGCTGACAGCGTTGATAAGTACCATTGCGGGCAATTCTCCTCCCGTTAATACGTAATCGCCAATAGATATTTCCTCATCGATAT
>CAMWSW010000222.1 GCA_947176975.1 uncultured Clostridia bacterium
GTGGAGAAACGGCGATTACAAGCCGAAGGATAAGGCGGGCGTATTGAGACCGCATCAAATAATACAGGCAATCTCCGACGAGATAGGCGAAGACGGAATTATCGTCACCGACGTAGGTCAGCACCAAATGTGGGCGGCTCAATATTCCAAGCGCACCAAGTGCAGAAGTTTCCTCACTTCGGGCGGACTTGGCACGATGGGTTACGGCTACGGCGCATCTATAGGCGCGCAGACTGCATTTCCGAATAGAAAGGTTGCGCACGTCACGGGCGACGGTTCTTTCCATATGAACCTCAACGAGCTTTGCACAAGCGTAAGCTTCGGATTGCCAATCGTCAGCGTAGTTATCAACAACAACGTTCTCGGTATGGTACGTCAATGGCAGACGCAGTTCTACGGCAAGAGATATTCGCAGACCACGCTCAACAGAGCCACCGACTACGTCAAACTTGCCGAGGCTTTCGGCGGAAAGGGCTACAGAGCTACGACTCTTGACGAACTCAAAGTCGCATTGAGCGACGCGTACAAGTCGGGCAAGCCCTGCGTAATCGAAGCGATTATTGACAAAGACGAAAAGGTTTTGCCGATGATACCCGGCGGTAAATGTATAGACGACATAATAATGTAATCAATGTTTAGCAAATACTAAGCACTAAAATATAAATATTGTATTTTTGGAGGACACAAAAATGATCAAGAAGTATTATGATACTGACTGCGATTTGAAGCTTTTGGACGGCAAGACCGTAGCAGTTATCGGATTTGGCTCACAAGGCCACGCGCACGCAATGAATCTTGCAGAGAGCGGTGTCAACGTAGTCGTAGGTTTGAGAGACGGCTCGAGACACGCAGAGAAGGCTAAAAATGCAGGACTTAAGGTTATGCCTGTAAAGGATGCTGCTAAGGCTGGCGATTTGGTAATGATGCTCGTTCCCGACGAGACTTGCGCAGATATATATGAGGCAGAAGTAAAGCCGTACATGACCCCGGGCAAGGTATTGATGTTTGCTCACGGTCTCAACATTCACTTCCAACTCATCAAGCCGTCTAAGGACATCGACGTTATCATGGTTGCTCCAAAGGGACCTGGTCACACAGTTAGAAGCCAATACGTTGAGGGCAAGGGTGTTCCTTCTCTTATCGCTGTATATCAAGACGCTTCGGGCAAGGCAAAGGATTACGCTTTGGCATATGCAAGCGGTATCGGCGCAGGCAGAGCAGGAATCTTGGAGACGACCTTCAGAGAGGAGACCGAGACGGATTTGTTCGGCGAGCAAGCAGTTCTTTGCGGCGGCGTAACGGAATTGATGAAAGCAGGTTTCGATACGTTGGTTGAAGCAGGTTACGCTCCTGAGATGGCATACTTCGAGTGTATTCACGAAATGAAGCTCATCGTTGACCTTATCAACTCGGGCGGATTTGCAAAGATGAGATATTCTATCTCCAACACGGCTGAGTACGGCGACTACCGCACGGGTAAGAGACTTATCACCGAAGAGACGAGAAAGGAAATGAAGCAAGTTTTGCGTGAAATCCAAGACGGTACGTTCTGCTCCGAGTGGATGACGGAAAACAAGAGTGGCAAGTGCGCTCACTTCCTTGCAACCCGTCAATTGGAGTCCGAGCACCCACTTGAGAAAGTCGGCAAAGAACTCCGTACGATGATGTCTTGGTTGAAGAAATAGTTCGACTCAAAGGGAGGCGTCGTAATTTTACACGGCAATAAAGCCTCCCATACTTCTTCAAACTCTCTTGACGTACATAAAGTACGCCTGCGTTCGTTTTCATCGTCCGGAAAACTTTCTTGCTCGTGAAAATCTTACGCCGCTCACTTTTCGTCGAACGAGATAGTAGTGAAGAGTGAAAGAGAGAAGAATAAATATAAATAATAAATTATTTGGTCAATAAGTCGTTTATTTTATAAATGGCTTATTTGACTAACTAAATATTGATATATAATACGCGCGTAATATATTATCAATATTATAAAATAGATTCTTCGGTTACGCTGAGTGACGACTCGTTTTAAGTGTAAGTTATGCCTTGAACGCGTCACCCTGAGCGAAACGCAGTGGAGTCGAATGGGTCTCTAAATAAAAGACAATCAATAAACAATAAAAATAGCGGCTGCGTTGGGTAGTCGCGAAGAAGGAAACTATGGCTTTGAGAAGTGAATATTTGACGAAGGGAGTTGAGACGGCTCCGCAAAGATCGCTCCTATATGCGTGCGGTTACACCAAAGAAGAATTGGAGCGTCCGCTGATAGGCGTCGTATCCGCGCACAGCGACATTGTGCCGGGACACATACATCTCGACAAGATTACCGAGGCTGTCAAAGCCGGCGTAAGACTTGCGGGCGGTACGCCAATTATGGTACCGTCAATCGGAGTATGCGACGGCATAGCAATGGGACATATCGGAATGAAATATTCCTTGGCGTCGAGAGAACTTATCGCAGACAGCGTTGAGACAATGGCAATGGCGCATTGTTTTGACGGACTCGTACTCGTTCCCAACTGCGACAAGATAGTGCCGGGTATGGTTATGGCGGCTGTCAGA
>CAMWSW010000223.1 GCA_947176975.1 uncultured Clostridia bacterium
ATATATGCATTTTAATGCATGATTTTGAATATTTATTCGTATTTTAGCAAGCATCTTTCGACCGCGGAGAGTGGTGTGATTTTCGCCCGCTCAAAGGCGAGATGAAGTCGTCAAGTGTACTACACGTACACGTCGACTTCTCGAGTCCTGCAGTTAGGGCGGAAGGCGCACCGCTATACGCGGTCGGTAAATAACATTACGTAGTCGTGGACAGAAAAGCCGTCACCAACGTCTCGTTGATACTCCTCAATCACCTCAAAGCCGAAATGTTTGTACGCGCCTACGGAGTGAGTATTGTCGGCGTTGACATTGAGCTTGATCGACTTGAGCCCGCGCGCCTTGGCGTAGTCCTTGACAAACGCCATCATCTCGCTTGCGTAGCCCTTGCCTCTGTGATCGAAATCGAGATAAAACTTGCTCAAATAAAGATACTCCGCTTTGGCGTCTACGGCAACGAAGCCGATATCCTCTCCGTCAAGGCACACGAAATAATACTCCGCCCCGCCCTTTATCTCGTCAGTGATCCCGCGCACCGACTGGTACTTCTCAAGCATATGGTCGTTGACCTTACTGCCCACGATGGGGTCGTAATGCTTTTTCATTATATCCGTCGCCAAACGCGACATTTGCTCTATATCTTGATGCGTATTTACTTTATTAAATAATATCATTTTACTTTCTCCATACCTAATTCATCATACTCTTAAGGTGAGTGATAAGGGAGATGGGCAATCACTCAACCTATAATCGACAGCTCATCTTGCTCGATATCTATATTGTCTTTGATGAGCGCCAAAGCCTCGTCAAATCTCCTCACCATGGCGTCGCCCAACTTGGAAAAGCCCAACACTTTGGCAAGCATACGGTAAAGCCCCATTCTGTCGACGGTGATATTCTTGCATATCACCTGGTACATACCCCTTGCAAGCTCTTCGGGAGCAATGTATTTTATCTCACGGACAAAGCCGTCTTCCTCTGGCGCGCGCAAATTCACGGGCTTGTTTTTGAGATACATAAAACCGTCTCTGCGTATTATGCCTTCGATCTGACATCTTGACGTAAGTCTGTCGAACTTTTCCCATACGGCGTCGGTGAGTTTCTCCCTGTCGAAGTCGCGCAACGTCCTCTTCAAAAAGAGTTCTTCCGACAGCGGCGCTTCCTTTTCGAGTACCAATCTCAAGTATTTGAGATAATCGCCTCTGCTTGCCTTCTTTGCATACTGCAAATCTGCCGTCTCGTATTTTTCAAATTGGAAATCTACGGCGGTCTTCTCTTCTTCATATTCGTCGAGGTTTATATCCGACTGTCCGCTCACGCTGACAATTGGCTCTTGCTTGGCTTCCTCGAGAGCCTTGAGAAGTCTGTCTTTTTCGTCGTTTGGATTTTGAATCCAATCGACAGCCCATACTCTGTGATAATGCCAGCCCATACGCTGCAACACGCTCTTGCGCAGTCTGTCTCTGTCTCTCGTATTGTTTGCCGACTTATAAGACCTGCCGTCGCACTCTACCGCCAAGATATAATCTTCGCCTCCCGGCATCTTGACGCCCATATCCACACTGCCCGCCGACGCGCCTATCTTGACATCGACTTCGTAGCCCTTGTTTTGCAAGAACTCGGCGACTTGCATCTCAAAGTCAAAAGCGTCGGCAAATCCGTCTTCGGAAGAAATTACGCTTACGGAATCCGTCGAGCCGTTTTCCGCAAAATCAAGATAATCTCTGAGCATTCTTGCGCCCGTCGAAGTGGCATTCTTGAGATTGATATCGTATCCGTGCATTGACGCAACGAGTTGCACGTTGAGCTTTGCTCTCGTGAATGCTACGTTGAGTCGGCGCTCACCTCCCATCTTGTTGATAGGTCCGAAATTCTGCGACAGCTTGCCGTCCTTGTCCTTGGCGTAAGCTACGCTGAATATGATAGTATCTCTCTCGTCGCCCTGTACGGTCTCCAAATTCTTGACGAAGAAAGGTTCGTCTTTTTCGCTTGCAAAGAATTCTTCATGAGAAGAGTCTTGCAATCTCCTCTTTGCCAAAAGTCTCTCTATCAAATCCTGTTGGGATATGCTGAACGCTACGACGCCGAGACTTCTGTCGGGGTACTTTTCGATATTCTCAAAGATGAGGTCGACGATATACTCTGCCTCGGCTCTGTTGGTACGCGTCTTGTGGTCGAATATGCCGCCCTCGACGTACTTGAAGTCTACGCCTATGCCCTCTCTGTCTATCTTCGACGACGGGAAGGTCACAAGGTCGCCTTCGTAGAAATTCTTGTTGGAAAATTCAATTAACCTTTCGTATCTGCTGCGGTAGTGCCATTTGAGCCTCAACTGCGGAAGCACCGTCGAACACAAATCGAGTACCGATTCAAAGTCCTTGACCTCTTCGTCGTCTTCGTAGTCTTCCACTTCGACAACCGACGTGAAGAAGTTGCTCGGCGGCATCTGCTTGCTGTCGCCAACGACGATAAGTTGTTTGCCTCTGTATATCGCGCCGATTGCATCTTGCGGGAATATATGCGACGCCTCGTCGAATACGACGACGTCGAACATGACGT
>CAMWSW010000224.1 GCA_947176975.1 uncultured Clostridia bacterium
TTCTCCGTATTCACGGGAGCTATCGAGAATGGCGGCAGCGTGCGCGCAATCAATGCAAAAGGTCTCTGCTCCAAGATGACGAGAAAGGAAGTAGACGCTTGCGGAGAATTCGTCAAGAGCTACGGCGCAAAGGGTCTTGCTTACGCAATGCTCCGCGAAGACGGCAGCATCACTTCGTCAATACTCAAGTTCTTGACGGAAGAACAGCAAAAGGCAATCTTTGAGAGAATGGATGCGCAAAAGGGCGATATACTTTTCTTCGTCGCAGACAAAGACAAAGTCGTATTCGACAGCCTCGGCGCATTGAGATGCTATATTGCAGATAAGTATGAGTTGTACGACAAGAGTCAATACGACTTCCTGTGGGTAGTAGATTTCCCATTGCTTGAATATGACGCCGAAGAGGACAGATACGTAGCGGTTCACCATCCGTTTACAAGCGCAATCGTCGAGGATATACCTCTTCTTGACACAGACCCGCTCAAGGTACGCAGCAACGCGTACGATATGGTAATCAACGGTCAGGAAGCAGGCGGCGGAAGTATCCGTATCCACGATTGGCACATGCAAGAAAAGATTTTCTCACTTCTCGGATTTTCTCAAGAAGATATCGAGGAGAGATTCGGATTCTTCGTCGACGCGTTCAAATACGGCGCGCCACCGCACGGCGGACTTGCATTCGGTCTTGACAGACTTACAATGCTTGTCACAGGCACGGACAATATCAAGGACGTAATTGCATTCCCGAAAGTGCAGAATGCGTCGTGTCTTATGACGGGAGCTCCTGCGCCCGTTGAGGACAAACAACTCAGAGAGCTTGCTCTCAATATTGACAAAAAGGAAGATTAGTATGTTCTCACGTACCCAAAAACTTGTTGGCGACGACGGCTTGCAGAGACTCTTTGCAAGCAAGGTTCTCGTCGTCGGAGTGGGCGGAGTAGGCGGTTATGCCGTCGAAATGCTTGCTCGCGCGGGCGTGGGTACGTTGGGAATTATGGACGGCGACTTGGTGGATATCACCAACAAAAACCGTCAGATAATCGCGCTTGATTCCACGGTCGGCATACCAAAGGTGGAAGCGTTCAAGGCGAGAATTAGAGGTATAAATCCCAACTGCAACGTATTGACGTTTAACGAGCGTTTTTCGGAGGGCAACGCCAAGGTGTTGGATATGGAGTGGGATTATATCGTCGACGCCATAGATTCGTTTGACGACAAAGTGGCTTTGATTTGTCTTGCAAAGCAAAAGGGTATTGATATTATCAGCGCAATGGGCGCGGGCAACAGAGTGGAACTTTGCGACTTCGAGATATGCGATATCTACAAGACTAGTTATGACCCGTTGGCAAAGAAGCTTCGCAAGGCGCTCAAAGACAGAGATATCAAAAGCCACGACGTATGCTATACCAAGACGCCCACTATTCCTACGTCAAACGGAGTGGGTAGCGTGAGTTATGTACCGCCACTTTGCGGAATTAAATTGGCGGGGTATGTCATTACTCAAATTCTAAATAAAAAATATTGACGTCCATTTTGTTGATTATATCGCAGGATATATGATAAGATTAAGTAGATAAAATTTATATACAGGAGATATATATGATAGATTTTAAAGTTATCAGAGATACAGACCCCGAAGTTTGCGACGCTTTGGAATTGGAACTTGCCCGTCAACAGGGCAATATCGAGCTTATTGCAAGCGAAAATATAGTCACTCCGGCAGTTATGGCTGCTATGGGATCGCACTTGACCAACAAGTATGCGGAAGGATATCCCGGCAAGAGATATTACGGCGGTTGCGAACACGTTGACATCGTAGAGAAACTTGCAATCGAGAGAGCTTGCGAACTTTTCGGAGCTAAATACGCCAACGTACAAGCGCACAGCGGAGCAAACGCAAACCTTGCTACTTTCTTTGCTTTGTTGCAGACGGGCGATACGGTGCTCAGTATGAGCCTTGCTCACGGCGGACACCTCTCTCACGGAAGTCCGGTCAATATATCGGGTAAGTATTTCAATATCGTTCCTTATCAAGTAGAGCAGTCTACGAGCATGATTGATTACGACAAGGTTGCCGAGCTTGCAAAAGAGTGCAAACCGAAACTCATTCTTGCAGGCGCAAGCGCATACCCAAGAGCATTGGACTTTAAGAAGTTCAGAGAGATTGCAGACAGCGTAGGCGCATATCTTATGGTAGATATGGCTCACATTGCAGGACTTGTTGCCGCAGGTTGTCACGCAAGCCCAGTGCCTTACGCAGACGTAGTTACGACGACGACTCACAAGACATTGAGAGGACCTAGAGGCGGACTTATCCTCACCAACAACGAAGAGATTGCCACCAAGATAAACAAGGCTATCTTCCCGGGTACGCAAGGCGGACCGCTCATGCACGTCATCGCTTCAAAGGCTGTTGCGCTCAAAGAAGCTATGAGCGAAGAATTCAAGCAATATCAAAGACAAATCGTCAAGAATGCGCAAGTGCTTGCCAAGGCTTTGCTTGACAAGGGTATCAACCTCGTATCGGGCGGAACAGACAATCAC
>CAMWSW010000225.1 GCA_947176975.1 uncultured Clostridia bacterium
CTTCAAAGTTGTATTTAGACAATATATTAAAAAATAATGCGCCGCCTCCTACCATTGGCTCACAATATTTAGTCAATACCTTTTCGCCGTCTATAGGCAACATTTTTTCAAGTTCGTCAATTAGTTGGCTTTTACCGCCTACCCATTTTACAAATGGCTTTAATAATGGTGCGTTTTTATTTCCGTATCTTACCGTCCTTTTATCAATAGGCTTTTCTGCGGCACTCGGAATGATCCACATATTTCCTACCATCATTGCGCCCTCGATTCTATTTTCGCTACAAAGAATTGAAACGCGGCGCTGTGATATATTCCATTTTTCTGCCATTTCTTTCGCTGACAAATAACTTGCCATAAAATCACCCCTAAAAGTAGTAATTATATTATATTCCAAATCTCGAATAAAAGCAATGGATTTCTTGTTAAAATTCAAATTAATTACTTCTCTAAAACAAAATATGCTACCAAATTCTATAAAATCACTTGTATAAACATGTTTAATATGATATAATAATTTTATTATAATATTATAATTTTGCGTATGCGTGTACGCGTGCGTATATGCGTGTGTACGCGTGAATAAGCGTGACAGTGTATATGTGTAGGCAAAAGAAATTATGAAAAGGCTACAAAATATCAACGGAGGTAAAAATGAGTAACGAAAAGAATCAAGAGTATACCCAGGACAATATACAGGTTCTCGAAGGTCTCGAGCCTGTCAGAAAACGTCCCGGTATGTATATTGGCTCAACCGACGAAAGAGGATTGCACCATCTCGTATACGAGGTCGTGGACAATGCAATCGACGAGGCTATGGCGGGCTATTGCGACAAGGTCATAATCGAGATCATGCAAGACGGCGCAGTGCGTGTCATTGACAACGGTAGAGGCATCCCTACGGGTATTATCCCCAAGGAAGGCAAGTCGGCTGTCGAAGTCGTACTTACCAAGTTGCACGCAGGCGGTAAATTCGGCGGCGGCGGATATAAGTTCTCGGGCGGTCTGCACGGCGTTGGCGTATCTTGCGTAAACGCGCTTTCGGAGTGGCTTGACGTCGAAGTTGCGCAAAACGGTAAACTTCACAAGATGACCTTCAACAGAGGCGTTGCTCAAAGACCCCTCGCAGTCGTAGGCAATACGACGAATAGAGGTACGACAATCACTTTCTTCCCGGACGCAGATATATTTGAGACAACGGAATTCAATTATTCTACGCTCAAACACCGCATACAGGAGCTCGCATATCTCAACAAGGGCTTGAGGATCGTCCTCAAGGACAGCAGACCTTTGAAAGAGCAGGAAGAAGAGTTTTATTACGAGGGCGGTATAGTAGAATACGTCGACGTGCTCAACGGAGACAAGGGCGTGCTCGAAAAGCCTTTCTATATCCACGCAGAGACGGATAACTATCAAGTGGAAATCGCTATGCAGTACAATGACAGCTACAGCGAAAATATATACTCGTATGCAAACAATATAAATACTCATGAAGGCGGAACGCACCTTGACGGATTTAAAGCCGTGCTTACGAAGTTGTTCAACGATTACGCAAACAATTTCAAGATGCTCAAGAATGAAGAGAAGCTGTCGGGCGAAGATTGCAGGGAAGGCTTGGTTGCTATCGTCAGCGTAAAGCTTATAGACCCGCAATTTGAAGGACAGACAAAGACAAAACTCGGCAACAGCTTTATGAGAGGAGTCGTATCCAAGGTTTTGACGGAGAAATTCGGCGAATACCTCGAAGAAAACCCCAAAGAGGCAAGAGAGCTCATACTCAAGGCTGTCAACGCTAAAAAGGCGCGTGACGCAGCCAGAAGCGCAAGAGACTTGACGAGACGCAAGAGCGTACTTGAATCCACCACCTTGCCGGGTAAGCTTGCGGACTGCTCGGACAAAGACCCGAGAAAGTGCGAAATATACCTCGTAGAGGGCGACAGCGCAGGCGGTACGGCAAAGCAAGGAAGAGACAGACGATTCCAAGCAATACTTCCACTCAGAGGTAAAATTCTCAACGTAGAGAAGGCAAGACTCAACAGAGTACTCGAGAGCGAAGAAATCAAGAATATGATCACGACCTTTGGTTGCGGTATCAACGACGATTGCGACGTGACCAAGCTCAAGTATGACAGAATCATCTGTATGACAGATGCCGACGTAGACGGCAGCCATATCAGAATATTGCTTTTGACTTTCTTCTATCGCTTTATGAAGCCTATCGTAGAGGAAGGACACGTATATATCGCGCAACCGCCGCTTTATAAAGTAACGCAAAAGGGTAGCAAGAAAGAAAACTATTTTTACGATGACGAGTCTTTGGAAGAGTTCCTTGTCAGCATTGGCAGAAAGGGTGAAATCCAAAGATACAAAGGTCTGGGCGAAATGGACGCGGAACAACTTTGGGATACCACTATGAATCCCGAGACGCGTACGCTTTTGAGAGTAAACCTCCAGGACGGAGAGGAGGCGGAGGAGATATTCACCGTGAGTACTGGCTCGTATACACATCTGACGCTGCCGACGAACGCTAGGGTGTAGAGCG
>CAMWSW010000226.1 GCA_947176975.1 uncultured Clostridia bacterium
AATTCACAGGAATACACTGCTAAGAATATTGTATTCCTAATCAAGAATTATTCCAATTACAAGATAAAAGGACAGAGTGGCGAAGCGGATGTAGAAATATCAATACCCACGCGATTTGCAGGCAAGATAGATATTGTAGGCGATACGATTACAGTTAAAGATAACGGCAAGGTGGGAACTTACGCTTTGCTTTTGGAACTTACCGACCCGATAAATTCTCAATGGGCGGACAAGGCAGAGAATGCTACCGATAGGACAACCGCAAGAGAAGTAGAGTTTACTATCACCCCAAAACCGCTTTCCGGTCAAATAGTAAGCGGATTGACGGACGGCAAAATTAAGGCCACAGAAAATGAAGAAGTTGCATACGTTACGTTGGAGATTAAAAATCATCCTTCTCAAAATGACGAGATATCAATAGACGTTTACGCAGTCAGAGCAGGTACGACGAGCGAGTATCTCATGGCGAGCGATATAAGAGTCAAAGCAAGCGACAAAGCCGACGATATCTATGAGTACGACGTTGAACTTGATCTCACCGTATTGCCTCTTACAGGTGATTACATTGTTAAGTTCGTTATTGATAGAGAAGACAAACAAACGGTCAGAGCGGACAATGATAATTACGTTCTCAACGTAGACGACGTCGATCTCACCGTATCCGAAGAAACAGACGAGGGCAACGTAGTATGGCGTCTGAGAGACGGCAAAAAACTTGTGGCAACGGTAAGAACTCCTATAGGGACGCTGAATGCGACACATACTCCTACAAGTCCGCTATCTTACGATATCAACAAGACTTATACGTTTAGCGTTGACTTGCCTACGGGATATTCGGTTGATACGACGTATGATAACGTCGACGGATACGTCAAAGGTTATAAGAATGCGTCGCAGGCAAATGCAAATGCCGACGGAGAGACTTATACAACTTATGTTAGGGTAAAGGATTCGAACGGTATCGTTGAGACGTATTCCATAACGTGGAGAATAGAAAAAGCCAAATTTGATTTATCCAAAGTCAAGTGGAAAGATGACGGTAAGTATGAGTATACAGGCTCTGAAATAAGCCCAAGTTTAGAGGGCTTGCCTACGGGACTTGAAGTAAAAGACCTTATGGGCGCAACGCCAAAGGCAACCAACGTAGGACCTCACGGCAGCGTAACCGTTCAGTTTAACATTGCCGATGCATATAAAGACAATTTTATCTTACCTAATCAATCCGATAGCGATAGTTATGACGGCAGCTTTACTTCTTGGACTATAGTTTGGGAGATTGTTCCCGTTGAAATAAAACTCGTTTGGGAGTATAAAGACACGGTGGATGTCAACGATATGCCGTTGAGAGTACTCGTGTTATCTGATAGCAGAGTGTCGGGTAAAGTAGATTATAAATATTATGAAACTGACGAAGTAGGTAATATAATCAATAATAATTCATTATCAGAAAGCGAGATAGAGGTCAGCACCACGGTAGCCAAGTACTACAAAGCTTTGCCGGAACTTCAGACCTTATATAAAGGCAACTACAAATTCCCAGATGGCGAGGATTTGTATTCATATGTGTTCAGCGTAGGCGGAGGAGCGATGGCAATATCATTGTCGTTGACGACTACGGAATACGTTTACACAGGTAAAGACGTAGTGCTCAAATGGGCCGCTGGTACGCCGACGGGAAGTCTTAAGTTTACCTATTATGAAGGCAATGCTACCGTCACTGAAGTCAACGGCACGCCTAGGGATGCAGGTACTTATACGGTAGTAGTTGCCGCTAATAATTCTGCCTTGGAATTGAGCGGAGAAACGCAATTCACGTTCACGATATCACCTAGCGAGATTTCCACAGAATGGAATACGAATGCTAAGCCTCCGGTACTGCGTAATTTGACAAGCCTGCAACTTAGAGATGGCATAAAGTACGAGTATTATGACGCAGATAGTCACCCCGTTGAATACAGCGCATTGAGCGCAGGCGGAACGTTCAAGATAAGAGCTGTATTGAAAGATAATAAGAATTTTGTATTCGTAGGTGACGGAGTCGGCGCAACGACGTCAGAGACCAAGGAGATAGAGTTTGGCGTTTCAGCAGGCGAAAATTTGTACGACCCATCGGATATAAGTAATCCTAACTATAACTTTGATGATGAGGAGAATCCACCGAGCGGAACGCCTAGCGGAAATGATCCGGGTAGCGGCAACAACGGTGGCGGAAGCGATACGTTTGACGAGATACTTGCCAAACTCAAGGAATTGCCATTGTGGCAGTTGATTGCGGGTATTATATCTATTATATTGATACTTATATTCACAGGCAAAGGCGCGGGATATCTATCCAAAGCTAAACAAAATAGAAGAATGGCAGAGAGCAGATACAAGACGTATTACGCAGGAGCGTTCCTTGGACTTGCGACTACGGCATGGACGGCGATAGCGTGCGCGCTTATGGGCTTGGCGGTATTGAGCTTGATATTCATGATAATAGCCAAGGGTAAGTACAATAAGTCATTGATATACTCGGAGGAGTTGAGAGACGAGTAC
>CAMWSW010000227.1 GCA_947176975.1 uncultured Clostridia bacterium
TCATACGCGAAGGCACGCCCAATGGGTTGAGCACGATTTGAAGCGGAGTTCCGTCGGGCATGAACGGCATATCTTCTCTCGGAAGAACTCTCGATACGACGCCCTTGTTACCGTGACGGCCTGACATCTTATCGCCGACGCCGATTTTACGCTTTTGCGCAATGTATACTCTGACGAGTTTGCTTACACCGGGAGAAAGCTCCTTGCTGTTTTCTTTTGTGAATACCTTTACGTCTACTACGATACCCGATTGACCGTGAGGCAATCTCAAAGACGTATCTCTTACTTCTCTAGACTTCTCGCCGAAGATTGCTCTCAAAAGTCTCTCTTCGGGAGTGAGTTCCGTCTCGCCCTTAGGCGTTACTCTGCCGACGAGAATATCGCCGCTGTGAACTTCTGCGCCGGGGATGATGATACCGTCTTCGTCGAGGTATTTCAAAGCGTCGTCGCCGAGATTTGGAATATCTCTGGTGATTTGCTCTTCGCCGAGCTTTGTATCTCTGCTCTCTATCTCGTATTCTTCAATATGGATAGAAGTAAATACGTCGTCCTTTACGAGGTCTTCGTTGATAAGTATAGCGTCCTCGTAGTTGTAACCTTCCCAAGACATGTAGCCTATGAGAATATTTCTACCGAGTGACAACTCTCCGTTGCAAGTGGACGGACCGTCTGCAAGAACCATACCCTTGCTTACTCTCTGTCCCTTGTTGACGATCGGCTTTTGAACGATACAGGTACCTGCGTTGGATCTTTCGAATTTTTGCAAAGTGTAAGTATCGAGCGAACCGTCGTCGCATCTAACGCATATTTCGCTTGAAGATACGCTCTCTACGAAACCGTCGTTTCTTGCGATTACCATTACGCCGGAGTCATAAGCGATCTTATGCTCGATACCCGTGCCGATAAACGGAGCTTCGGGTCTCAAGAGCGGAACTGCCTGACGCTGCATGTTGGAGCCCATCAATGCGCGGGCTGTATCGTCGTTCTCGAGGAACGGGATAAGCGCTGCGGCTACAGATACGAGCTGCTTTGGCGAAACGTCCATATAGTTGACTTCGTTTTGGTTGAACTCTCTGATGTCTGCTCTGTGACGGCAAGTTACACGCGCCGTAGCAAACGAACCGTCTTCGTTGAGTTTGGTATTTGCTTGAGCTACGATATACTTGTCCTCTTCGTCAGCTTGCAAATACTGTACTTCGTCGGTGACGTAGCTTATCTCTTTGCCCTCTGCGTTTAGTTTCTTCACTACCTTGCGGTAAGGAGCTTCGATAAATCCGTACTCGTTGACTTTTGCGTACGTAGCAAGCGAAGATATAAGACCTATGTTTTGACCTTCAGGAGTCTCAATAGGACACATACGGCCGTAATGAGTGTGGTGAATATCACGCACTTCAAAAGACGCTCTTTCTCTGTTAAGACCGCCCGGTCCAAGAGCTGACAACTTACGCTTGTGAGTAAGTTCTGCGATTGGGTTGTGATGATCCATAAATTGCGAAAGCTGTGAAGAACAGAAGAACTCTTTGATTACCGCCGTCACAGGCTTGATATTTATGAAGGTCTGCGCCTTGAATTCGCCGTCGTCTTGCGTGACGAGCATCTTCTCCTTGATGCCTCTGTCAAGTCTCGTAAGACCTACTCTGAATTGATTTTGCAACAACTCGCCTACCGAACGGATTCTTCTGTTGGCAAGGTGGTCGATATTATCCTTTTCGCCAAAGCCTACGGAAAGTCCGAGATTGTAAGATACTGCTGCGATTACGTCGTCGAGAGTAAGATTCTTGATGACGAGCTTGTCTCTGTTTTCAGGCAACTTGATAGCATTCTTCAAATCCTCAAGATTGGGATTTTCGCTCATCAATTTGACGAGATAAGGGAAATATACCTTTTCCAATATTCCGAGGTCTTTTGCCTCAAAATCTATTTGCGCGCCGTAGTATGACTTGAGGTACTCTACCATATCGACGGTGTTGTTGCCGATGAGCTTGAACTCTTCAGGCTCGTCATCTTTTACGCTCTTCTTCTTGAGGTATACTACGTTGACGCCTGCGTTTTGAATTTTGGTAGCAGTCTCAAGGTCGACAACTTGTCCTTTCTCTGCCAAAATTTCTCCGTCTTCGCTTACGACGTCTCTTGCCAAGGTGTGTCCTTCCATTCTGGTAGCCAAGGCAAGCTTCTTGTTGACTTTATATCTGCCTACGCGCATAAAGTTGTACTTCTTGTCGTCGTAGAAAGTGGAATCTATAAGTTGGGAAATACCTTCCTGCGAAGGGATTTCACCCGGACGCAAACGCTTGTAAAGTTCTATTCTTGCATCTTCAACGTTCTTGGTAGCGTCCTTTTCTATCGTCTTGACGAGGATATCCTCTTTGCCAAACAACTCATAAAGTTCTTCGTCGCTTCCAAGTCCGAGCGAACGCAAAAGAACCGTAGCTGGGATTTTGCGGTTGCGGTCTACGTTGACCCACAAGATTCCGTTGAGGTCTTGCTTGAACTCAAGCCAAGCTCCTCTGTTTGGCATAATAG
>CAMWSW010000228.1 GCA_947176975.1 uncultured Clostridia bacterium
TTTATTTTACTGTGCCGCCAAGATCTATTCTCGCTCCGTACGCATAAAGAAAATAACTGTCAACTCTGTTATTCTTCACTTCGTAAAGCAAATTATACGATTCACTCTCGCCCTTTTTGAGTACGATTTCGCCCTCGCAAGATATGACTGCCATCGTTTCGTCTCCGCTCCCGGGATAACGTCGCTCTACGTTCGTCACGTTTCTTCCATCCTTGACTTCGAATTTATCACTTGATACAGTTATCTTTTTGTTTGCCCTTATCTCGACTGACACAAGCAAAAAACAATTCCCGTCTTCCGCAGTCAAGCCGTCTACGCTTTGCAATACCCGCATATCTTTGACGCATATATCTGCTTGAGACGTCGACACCGTCTTACCTATCGCGCCCGTCTTGAGTTTGCCGTCGTCTTCATTCTTCTGCACGAAATATATCACTAGAATTATTGCGACGACGACAGCTATGGTGATAGCTATAAGTCCTATATTGCGTTTTGCCTTTACGCCGAGTTTCATTGTCTCTCCAAAATTCTGTCGGTAATTTGTTGACACTTTGAATAGATTTTATCCACGTCTTCACCGACAAAATATTCGCCTTTTTCGTATCTTATCACGCCGTTTATAACGGTCATAAGCACGTTGGATTTACTGCCGGCGTAAACGATATTTTTGAGAACATTGTTGATAGGTTGCATATTGGGTTGATGCAAGTCTATCATTGCAAAGTCTGCGCTCTTGCCAATCTCAATCGTATCAAGGTCGTCAAGTCCCATTGATTTAGCACCGTATACGGTAGCCATCTTCAACACTTCTTCGCCGTCAATTGCCGTCGGATCTGCAAGCGCGGCTTTTTGCAAGCCCGTCGCAAGGAACATTTCCCTAAACATATCGAGACAATTGTTGCTTGCCGCTCCGTCAGTGCCAAGCGCAACGTTGAGACCGCTGTCAACGAGCTTTTTAAGCGGAGCTATACCGCTTGCAAGTTTGAGATTGCTTGCGGGACAACTCACTACGCTTACTCCGCGTTCTTTCAACGCCTTTATATCGTCATCTAGCGGGTGCACGAAATGATACGCAGTTCCGCCGAAATCAAACAAGCCTTGCTCCGCAAGATATACTCCCGGTGTCTTGCCGTGTCTTTCTACGCATCCGTCGACTTCGCTTTTTGTTTCGCTCAAGTGCGTATACACGGGCATTTTCTTTGCTTTTGCAAAATCCGCCAATGCCTTTATGCTCTCTGGGTTGTTGGTATACTCTGCGTGCAATCCAAGTCTGTAATTTATAAGTTCGCCTTTTCTGCCGAGTATATCTATATCTTTTTGCAACAACTCTTCAAGTCCTTGCAAATTGTTTGCCGTCACGCCCTCCAATATGACGTTGCGAAATCCGCTGTCTACGCAAGCGTCGGCAATGCTCTCCAAGTGGAAGTACATATCGCTTGCCACGCTCATACCGCTTGAAAGATACTCGAGTATTGCAAGTCTCGTCAGCCAATAGCAGTCGTCGGGAGTGAGTTTTGCCTCTCTGGGAAAGACTTGTTTGAAAAGCCAATCATTGAGCGCCATATCGTCGGCCTGCGAACGCAAAAATACCATTGGCGAGTGCGCGTGAGCATTCTTGAAAGCGGGGATAATGAGATTGCCTTTTGCGTCAATCTCTCTGTCCCACGGCAATAAAATGAGCGGCGAAACTTGACTTACAAGTTTGATTTTGCCGTCCTCCGTCCACAGCTCTCCGCCGTCGACAAAGGTCTTGCCAGTCCATATTCTTGCATTGTATATTCTCAACATCATAAGGACAATTCTCCCATTTTGCCTATGCTCTCAAAAATCAAAGTCTTTATCTTGTCACCCGATATTCTGAATGCGTCTTCTTCCACCACGTTGTCAAGGCTCTCGTCGGTCACTCCGCAAGCGGGATTGACTACGCACGTCATACCCACGACTTTGAGTCCCATATGCCTTGCCGCAATCACTTCGATTGCCGTGGACATCCCCACGACGTCCGCACCGAGAATCTTTGCCATTCTCACTTCGCTTGCAGTCTCAAAATTGGGACCTTGCATTTGGATATATACACCCTTTTTGAGGTCGATATCATGCGCCTTTGCCACGCCGTCGACAATAGCTCCGAGCTTTTCGTCGTAAGGTCTCGTCATATCGGGAAATCTCACGCCAAGTTCGTCAATATTCTTTCCGCGCAGTGGCGACGGTATCATTGATATATGGTCGGTGATACGCATCAAAGCGCCTTTCTCGGGATAGGTAATTCCGCCCGACACATTGGTGGCAAAGAATATCCTTGCGCCCATAAGTCCGATGAGTCGCACCGGCATTACGCACTGCTGCGGCGTATATCCTTCGTAATAGTGGATCCTGCCTTGCATTACGGCGACGGGTACGCCGCTGATATATCCAAACAGATATCTGCCCTTGTGCCCCTTGACGGTGCTGACGGGCATACCACGTTATCTTATACACATAAGACGATGACTACTAACTCTAGGGTGTA